>JANOKO010001373.1:0-7463 GCA_031419335.1 Planctomycetota bacterium | reverse complement strand
AATGATAGAGAACGCCTTTGAAATTCGTGTCCTCTTCGCCCCGAAGGGGTGTGACTCGAAAGCCCAGGGCACAGCCCTGGGAAACGTGGCCCCATCATCCGACCAAGGCCCAACGGGCCGTCACCTGCCACTCAGGCGAGTCACGGCCCTTTGGGCCTTGGGGGTAAAATAGAAAAATCGTTTCCCAGGGCTTCGCCCTGGGCTTTCGAGTTTGGCCCCGTTGGGGCAGGAGGATCGGCTGAAAGGCTCTGCCAGAATGTTTAGCCAAGTTGGAGGTTCATGTCGACTGAAGCCGTCTATTCTCGAGACTCCAACGGCTAGCCAGTCATGCCCAAAGCGTGGCCACTAATTGTCGTAAGTCGGCCATCGAGCCAATGTCAGGGGGCGATTGCCAGAAAAGTTCGGAATCCGCAGAAAATACTACAGAGATTCCATCAAAGACCGCACGGAAACGGGTAAAATATAGTGACACCGAAAAGCACAGGGCGATTGTCGCTCGGACTTCGGTTGTTTTATTTATTTTGGAGAGATTATGGACGTTAAATTTAGGTGCAATTGTGGACTCTGTGTTGGGTGTATTGAGGATTCAATTATTCTCCAGCTGGCATGGAGGATTACGGATGAAGGAGCTTCTTGGGACGATGTTTTAGCATATCATCCCCCTGCGTATCAGGAGCGGGTAGCCGCAATCGTCCGTCCTCGTGACACCCCTCAGTCCTGAAGGGTGGGGCAATGCAACGCTACCCCCGATGGGCAATTCCATCGGGGGTAGTATCCGCTCACCCCAACTGGTGATTCACATCCACCCAGGTTTTCTTCTCGGCAGATTCCAACACGGCATCGGCGACGCCTTGGGCGAGGGCTCCGTGGTCGAAGCCGGGGAGGGCGGGGCGGTCTTCGACGATGGCGGAGGTCAGCTCGTACACGAGGTCATAGCGGAAGACGGTACTGGGATTCCCCTCATCCGGGTTGCGGGGACTGCCGGGGATGACGAGATACTCGCGCGGGACGGGGACGGTCTCCATGGTGCCGCCATGCTTACCCATCAGGATCGTGTTCGGCTCGGTTAGCCGGTACACAGCTGAGCCTTCCGACCCGTTGATCTCGGCCCACTCCCAGCCGAAGCCGTTGTTGTGGTGCCCTTTGGCAAGGGTGGTCCCTTCCCACACGCCGACGGCTCCGTTCTTGAAGCGACCGATGAGAGCGGACCAGTCGTCCACGTTCGATGGCTCGCACGGCTTGCCATCGGCGGTCGTCGTGCGCGGGGCAAAGGTCGCGACCGCGCCGGTGATCGACTCGATCGGACCGCAGAGGTCCATGGCAAAGTCGATGCGGTGGATCGTCATGTCGAACAGGTCACCCGCCCCAGCCAGATGCTTGTACTGCCGCCAGCCCCAACTGGTCTCGGGCCAGTCGAGGAACCGCTGGCTGCGGAAGTGCCGGATGTCGCCGAGAGCCCCGGTCTTCACTAGGTGTCGCAGATACCGCATGGACGGGGCGAAGCGGTAGGTGAAAGCGGTCATGTGCTTGAGGTTGTTGTCGCGAGCTGCGCGGAACATCTCAGCGGACTGCTCAAAGTTCAACCCCAGCGGCTTCTCGCACATCATGTGCTTCCCGCCCTTGGCACACGCGAGGACGATCTCGTGATGCGTGAAGTTCGGCGTCGCGATGATCACGGCATCGATGTCGGGGTCGTTCGCGATGTCCTGATACTTCGTGGTGATCTTCGTGATGCCCCAGTCCTTGACCCTCTGATTGAGCAGGGTCTCGTTGGGGTCGCAGATGGCCACGAGTTCGGACCGCTTATCGAGGCGGATGCCGGGGACATGGTGGTAATCGGAGACGGCACCGGCTCCGATGATGGCGTAGCGGACTGGCATAAGAGGCTGAGGGGTGAGAGATGAAGTGGTGAGTCAAGGAGAGCGGCACGGGCGTATGATGGCGAGCGGGGGGAGAGGAGACAATCCAGGAGTGGCTTGACTCCCAGAAACTGTCGCTCGTTGACACGCGCACAACGCAGCAATAGCATGTCGAGCAGAGTTTCACAGACTCGAAGCGTGCGGCTCGAACTCATTTCGATGGAGTCGTACAGCTGTCTACCGCACTTCATCTTTCGCTCGCAGGTGTTCTTCCATGCTGAACAATGTCTTGCACTACGTCGAGCCGTGCATTTTTATTGCCATGGGATTGCTGGGAATCCTGGGAATCTTTCTGGTGGTTCTGGTGACTCGCAAGATTCGTCAGAAGCGATTCCGAACTCAAGCGGCTGCGGATGAATTCCTGGGCGAAGTCCGCGAACGGCTCCAGGCTCAAGACTACGCTGGCGTGACCGCGATCTGTGACACTCCCAGCTATTGGTCCAAGGCCGTACCGCAATTGATTCTGATCGGGATGCGCCACCGGGACATGACATTGCCCAAGCTGAAGGTGCTGCTCAATGAGAAATTCGAGCGCGAGATTCTGGCCGAATTGTCGTATCAACATGCAGGGATGGCCGTGGTCGCGAAAACAGCTCCGATGGTGGGACTGCTGGGGACAGTGACGGGGATTATTGGGTCGTTCAGCGCCATCTCCGCATCGGGTGGAGGAGACCCCAACGCCCTCGCTTCCAAGATCGGTTTGGCCTTGATGGCCACGATGTGGGGACTGGTGATTGCCATCCCGATGACTCTCCTGGGGGGATTCATCATGGTGCGGATTGGTCGTCTGACAGACCAGGTCAAAGAGGATCTCAGCCAGTTCCTACGAGACTACGAGGTCTCGTTGCACTCCGCATCGCGGTAAGAGAATGTCGAAACTCGAACTCGGATTCTCGCGAACGGGCTGAGAGCTGAGGTCTCCTTCGGAACCCCTGTCATGGCTGCCCACCCCGAATTCGATGAAGAGCTCGATTTGACGCCACTCATCGACGTGGCGTTTCTGCTGCAAATCTTTTTCATGGTGACATCCACCATTGCGATGGCCGCCGCGATTGTCATGCCAGAGGCGAAGCATGGCATCGCCCCGAAATTGACCAAAGCGATCACCATGACGATTTACCACACCGAGAATGGACCAGAACTCTATCTGGCTGATGGCAAGGGCCGGAACGGAGTGGCACAACTAACCGACATCCCCGGGTATGTTCAGGAAGAACTCGCCAAGGGAAACAACTTGATTCTCATCAAAGCGGACTTGGCGGTGGCCTCGGGTTACGTGGAAGATGTCGCCCGGACCGCCAGTCAAGTCGAGGGGATTGAGCGGTATCTCGTGGGGGTCACGGAGAAACCCGGCGGCGAGTGAGCCGAGTTGCCAGTCGGCAGACTTCAATGATTCGTGGTCAGTTTTCAGGCGTTCACTGTGCCGATCCAATTTCGTTGCCCGCATTGCCGTCAGATGCTCAGCATCAGCACTAAGCGTGCTGGTTCGATGATTGTCTGTCCGTCCTGCACCGAGGAGGCTCTGGTTCCTTCTGGGGGCGATGAAGCTCTCCCCGCACCGGCTTCCGCAGGGTCGACTGCTGCGACCAAAGATCTGCCTCTGACGGGGAAGGCTGCGGTTGCATCGGCACTGCCTTCGCGTCCCGTCGATTCAGCTTACGCACCGAAGGCCGCTCGCTCGCATCAACCTCTGTTTGAGGTCGCCGATCATCGATTCGATGATGAGGAGCACTCCGATGACGAACACGACGACGATGAGGCCCATCCACCGCACAAGAAAAAGCGGTTCATGGATGACACCATTGATATGACGGCGATGGTCGATGTGACCTTTCTGCTCCTCATCTTTTTCATGGTGACGGCCTCTTTTGCCGCGCAAAAAGTGTTCGAGACCTCACCCCCCGAACAAGAGGGCGAGGGGGGAGGAGGGGCCGCTGTCAGTTCCGTAGAAGACTTGGAGTCGAGCAGCGTCATCATCGAGATCGATGCCCATGATCAAATGGAAATCGAGGGTCAGCAGATATCAGGCCTGTTTGCTCTACGTGAAGTCCTGGCGTCCAAGATGACAGTGGAAGGGAAAAACGAACTCCTGATCCAAGCTCAGTACGAAGCGACACATGGCATCGTCGTCTCTGTGACGGATGCTGCGATGGATGCAGGCATGCAAAACGTCCGCCGGATTTCACGCAAGTCCGACGACTGAATCGGCTGGCGCTGGCTCGGTATTCGTGCAGCTGTGTCGCAGTGCGGCTCGTTGACACTCAGAGAGAGCAGCAATAGCATGACGGAACACGTGTTCTCCACGACTCTAGACAGACCGCTCGAACGCTTTTCTCATCGAGTTGCGTGTGGTCTGTTTCTCAACTTTCCCGAGTGATTCATGGCTGCGATCAAACCGACCCCGCCGCCTGTAACTCGGAGCCAGAGACCCGTACCGAATGGTCGGATGCCGTTTCTGAAGTTTTCCAGTTATGACATCACCAGTTCACTCTTGATCGCACTGGGCATCGCGATCGTGGGAGGGGTGGCATGGGCTTTCAGTCTGTTCTGGACCACGATTCCTCCCAAGCCACCGGTCTTTGTGCCGTTGCAAATGGTCGAGAGAGTGGGTGGCGGGGTGGAGGATGGAGACCCCAACGAAACACTGAATATCGAATCCCCCGAAGTCGAATCGGACGAGGTCAAGCAGCAGGATGAAATCATCGAAGTGGTGACCATGACCGATGTCACTGATGTCGCGGAGCGGATGGACAACCTGGTCGGGGATCAGGCGTCCGCCCAGACTGAGCAGGGCGAGCCCCAGGCCGCACAGACCGGTCTGGATGATCGCAATGGATCTGCCAAAGGGACCGGCAATCGTCGTCCGTTGGGTTTTGGGCCAGGCAATGGCGGTGGGGTCGCCGCCGAGCTGCGCTGGTTCATCCGGTTTGCCGATGGCTCCTCTCTGACGGAGTATGCTAAACAGCTCGATTTCTTCGGGATCGAGCTCGGGGCGATCATGCCGGATGGGCGCATTGCCTACATCACGGGTATGGCGGGCACGCCGAAGGTGCGGTACGGCACGTCCGGCAAAGACGAGAAGCGACTCTACATGAAATGGGAGGGCGGCGAGCGGCGCAAAGCGGACGAAAAGCTCTTCCAGAAGGCGGGGATCACTGTGGGCCGGAATGTGATCTTTCACTTCTATCCCCAGCAGACGGAAATACTGATGGTTTCGCTGGAGACCAGCTTTGCCAAGCGGAACCTCCGCGAGATTCGTCGCACGTACTTCGTCGTGAACACCAAAGGGGCCGGATATGAGTTCCAGGTGACTCGTCAAACGTATCTGCGTTGACGGCAGAGACCAACACACGACCCGCAGGCGTGACCATCACTTATGGCCCACATCATTCAGACAGACCTTTGGCTTCACCAGTGAAGCATCCTGATCGCTCCAACGGCGACTCGGGACGCTCCACTTCGGACCCCACAACGGAAGTTCGCACAGTATGGCCCTCCTGGAAATCATCCACCTGACCGGTGATGTGGAGCGACGCGATCTCTACAAGCGGCAACCGATGACGATCGGCAGCCACTCTTCGAATGATCTGCGGATCGACGAGGAGGGCGTGGAGATCATGCACTGCCGCATTTCCTGGAATAAAGACAACTGGGAAGCCGTGGCGGCGGGAACCAGCCCCTTTGATTTGAACGGCACAGCGGTCCAGCGGGCTACGCTGAAGTCGGGAGACACGCTGCGTTTCGGGACGGTCGATGTGCGCTTTCATGGGGGCCTGACCGTGGACGATACGCCGAAGGACACGATTGGGATCAAACCCACTTCCGATGAGGCCATCCTGGCGTCGCGAGAACAGTCGAAGCAGAAAGCCTCTGAGCCGAAGAAGTCCGCGCCAATTCCCGATAAGCCCAAAACTCCCAAGACCGACGAGCAACTGATCCAGAGTCTGGAGATGCTGGCGTTCGACAGTAAAAAAAGCAGCAGTGGCTCGAAGAAGCGCGCTGCAGATGATGACGATCTGTTTGATGTGGACGATGATGACGAAGTTGCCGCCCCCGCCCCCGCTGCTCGGGTCTCAGCCAAACCGGGATCCAACAACAGCAGCAAGCGGGAAGAGTCCCCCACTGAAAATGTAGAACCAGAAGTCACTGGGAAAACTCCCCCGGCATCGAGACCCGCAAGTGCTGGTCGCGCTCCCGTGATCGCCAACACGAATGCCAAGCGTCCGGGTGAGCAAGAGCCGCTCAAGTCGCGTCTGGTGTTGGGATTGCTCGGCGGCTCCGTGTTGCTGGTGTTGCTCGGTTTTACGTTTTATTTCATCGCATTTCGCCGGTTGGCAGACACAGAATTCACACAGGCGAAAGCGCTGGTCGAAGAGGGGAAGTTTGACTCGGGAATCGAAGCTCTTGATACATTCGTGCAAGCCTATCCCAAGCACGAGAAGGCTCCCGAAGCGGAACTCCTGATTGGACTGACCAAGATCGATCGTCAGATCGGGGGCGGTGCCCCCAACTACCCGGAAGGGATTAAGAGTATTCGTGAGTTTGTCAGCCAAAACGGAGACAAGCCCCACTTTGAAACCACCAAACCCGAAGTCGCCCGACGCGCGGGCGATACCGCCCTCGGGGCCGCCCAGTTGGCCGGGAAGAATCCAAAAATCGGACGTGAACTGATTAAGACCGCTGGCGAGGCACGCAATCTCTTCTCCACGTACAGCCCGAAAGATGACCAGCCCACCGATAAGTTGGGACTGATCAGTATCGCCATTCGCAATTCGGAAACATTGATTCGTAAGTCTGAGCAAAACAACAACATTACCGGCCACATCAAGAAAGCCATTGCCGATAAGCTGCCGATGGAGGCCCTTCAACAGCGGCGCGTGCTGTTGGCCCAGTATCCCGATTACACGACGGATCGGAGCATTCTGGCTCTCTTGAATGAAGCGATGGAGGTGGAGCGATTGTTGGTTCGAACCGAAGCTCCGAATACACCCGCTCTGACTGCGGATGAGCCAGCCAGTCTGCCCGCTCCGCGAACGCTGACGTTCCATGCACGATCTCGTACGGATCAGGTCTCGGTCAATGAGGTGGTGTGGGTCCTTGGAAAGGATTGCCTGTATGGGGCCGATTCTGTCACCGGGCTGCCGGTGTGGCGTCGGATTACCGGTAGCGATCCCGCCTTCTTCCCGGTCGAAGAAGATAGTCTGCCCAGCCTGATCTACTTTGATTCTGACCGCAACGAATTGGTACGCATCCGCCGAAACACCGGGGCCTTGATTTGGAGACTGGCTCTGGGTGAACGTGCCACGGGTCAGCCCCTGTTGAATGAAGGACATGTGTACGTCACCACCGTCGCCGGGACGCTGCTGAAAATCGATTTGGATCAAGGCACCCTCATCACCAAGCTGACGTTTTCACAACCTGTCGTTGGTCCCACGGCCATCGGCGAGAACCATTTGATGGTGGTCGGAGATCAGGATGTGGTCTACACGCTCTCCAAGCGTCCCCTGGAGTGTGTGGCGGTCTCCTACTTTGCACAGAAGTCTC
>JANOKO010001372.1:0-4300 GCA_031419335.1 Planctomycetota bacterium | reverse complement strand
CCTCGGGCATGATGGACGGCGTCGACGGCTTCACGCCCGAGGCGTCCACTCCACGCCGGAAGCGATCAAACTCTCGCAGGACGCTCTTGCGTTCGGCGAGGCGGTCAAGCGACACCCCTTGCAGCACCATGTCCTCGCGTCCCTCCCCATGCGGAGTGAACGGAGCATGAGCCACGCCCAGGAACCCGGGGACGCCGTTATCCGCCCAAGGCATATGCCCCATCCGAGGCGACAACCCCACATAAGCGGGCAGAGCCGGGTCGCGCGAGCCGTGCAGCTTCGACAGCACCGAACCGATCGCAGGCCAGCCACCCGGCGGCTGATTGCGGTTGTGCCAGCCGGTCAGGCACTGAAAGGCGTAGTGGTCCCCCGTGGCCCCGACCATGGATCGAATGAATACCGTCTTGTCGGCGATCGAGGCCAGTTTCGGGAACAGTTCCCCGATCTCGATCCCCGGCACCTTGGTCTGGATCGGCGTGAACTCGCCCCGGATATCCGCCGGGGCATCCATCTTGATGTCCCACATGTCCTGGTGCGACGGGCCGCCGGGCAAGAAGACCATAATGATCCCCTTCCCGTTCCCATTCACGCCCGCAGCTTGTTCCGCCTGAAGGATTTGCGGCAGGGCCATGCCGCCCATCGCCAGTCCGCCGATCTGGAGAAACGACCGCCGGGAGAGCCCATCGCACAAGCCGATCGATTTGCCCAGAATGTTCAGCATGGTGAGTCCTCCAGCGCCTGGAGTCTTTTCGTCATGAAAAGCCCCGACATATAAGCGTATTTCTATCCAACCTGTCTGGTCAAGGCAGAACGTGAGGAATGGACAAAATAGTGCGTGCACCTCGTGAGTCGGTGGAGCATCCGGATCAAGCGGGCGACGCCATTTTCGGCGATTTCTCCGAAATCGCCCGGCGACGCTCACTGTCCAAAACCCTCACGAATTGCAGGCAAGCTGCGATATCGGCGAAATCGCCGACAATCCTGACGCATCACACTCATCGTTCCCGCACGCCTCGATCCGTAGCCCCTCAGCTCGATCGCGTTGTACAATGCCCAACAGAAAGGCTGTGTCCTCTCTGGGTTTGGCTTGCCGTGAGACAACACTGCACCGGTGCTTGGCATGCCCGAACTTTGCAACTCACCCCCAATCGTATCGTATGAACCGAAACCCAGATGATCGCCATCGACTGGAACCCTGATCGAAAGACACTTCGCACGTTCGCCGTCGGATTGGTTGTACTGGCTGTGGCGTACGCGAGCTGGCTGGGGTGGAATGCTCGGTTATCCATTGGAGCCATCTGGGTCTGTGGGGTGACGGGTGGCCTGGGACTTGTGGGAATGTGTGTCCCGTCTCGACTGCGTTGGGTGTATGTGGTGTGGATGGTGGTCGTGTTCCCCATCGGGTGGAGCGTGTTTCAGGCCATGCTGGCGATCCTCTATTTCGTGGTCATCATGCCGCTGGGGCTGCTCATGAAAGCCCTCGGTCGTGATCCACTCCAGTTGCGAGCGGAGCCGAATGCGATCACATATTGGAACGAACGCCCCCAGTCGGATGACCCGCGTCGGCATTTTCGTCAATATTGAGAGGCAGTTTCGAAATCCGCATGGGGGCAGCTAACGGCCTTCAGGCACTCCAGGAGTGCCGTGTGCAAGGTGTCACTCACAAGTGACGGAATTCGTGCTTCGGGTCTTGATCACGACAACCAGGAATGTCCCATGGAACCCTCCGCCACCCCACCGACGAAGCCCGAGCCTTCGGAGATGGAACGCCTCGCCAGCCAGCCAGACCCCGGCATCATCGCCGAGTTTTGGGAGTTTCTCCACCAGGAAGGGAAGTGGTGGTTCATCCCGATCGTCATCGTCCTCCTCCTCCTCGGAGTGTTGGCGTTCCTCTCGACGACCGGTCTCGCCCCGTTCATCTATCCGGTGTTTTAGCGCACTCCGCGCTGCTTCCGAAAAAGTCGCAGGACTCCCCGAATCCGGTGTCGCCCCCCCCCCGACTCGACCATGGAAAGCCAGGCGTTCGACGGAAACAGTCTCGATGTGTGCCTGGCTGGGCGAATGTCGCTCCACCGGACTCGGAGAGTCCGGCGACTTTGTCGGCCTCAGGCCTCTTTTCGATGGGTTCAGATCGATCGAATGGAGTGGCAGGCACCACACCTGGGAACCGGTGTCTTCGATGGCCGCAAGGAAGACGGAGTGTTCGTGGTTATTCACACTCTCCATCACGACGATGTGATCCGGGCTCAGTCGGCCTGATGAAGTGATGGAGTGCCGTCATTGCAGTCGTGAAGTCCTCGGATTGCCGGATGTGATGAATGTTGGTCAAAGCCCTGAGACGGATACACCCCGCGCCCGCTGCACTGGTGGGACAGCAGACACGAGATCGCGTAGTACACAATCGACTCGGCTCCAAACAATTCAGCAGCCATCACAGTGCAGGCGATCGGAGTGTGAGTGGCTCCCGCGAAGACCGAAACAAACCCCAACGCCACACAAAACTCGACCGGCATTCCTGCCAGGACGGCCAATGTATTCCCCAGCGCCGCCCCGATGAAAAACAGCGGAGTCGCCTCGCCGCCTTTGAATCCACTCCCCAGCGTCACCGCGGTGAACACCAGCTTCCAGCCCCAGCTCCACGGCTGCACTCCCCCGGCATGAAACGCATTCACAATCGTCGCAGCTGTCGGGTCGGGTGAGGTGACTCCCAATCCAAGGGAGTCGCGATTGCCGAACACTGATACCAGAGCCAAGACCACGCAGGCTCCGACAATCGGCCTCGTGATGGGCAGCGTCAGAGATCGATCGAACAACGTTCTGACCCCCTGAGTCACCTCGGCAAAGAGCCTCGCCGTGAGCCCAAACAACACTCCGCCGCCGACGGCACACAGCAGCAAGCGCCAGTTCAACGGAGTCAGTGGGAACATTGCTCCCTCGGGGATCAGGCTTCGGACCGCGTAGTGCGTATGGTCAATCCCCAAGGCTGTGCAGGTCCAATCACTGAGGAGTGAAGCCGTCAGACACGGCAGAACCGCACACGTTTCGAGTCGCCCCAAGACCGCGACCTCCAGGGCAAACACCATCCCGGCCACCGGCGTCCCGAACACTCCTCCGAACCCCGCAGCCATTCCCGCCATCAGCAGCACCCGCAGATCCTGCGGCGATAACCCCGGCAGCAATCGGGCCATTCCACCGGCAATGCCTCCGCCCATCTGCACGGCGGTGCCTTTGCGACCGGCAGAGCCTCCGCAGAGATGTGTGAGGAGCGTGCCGACAAAGACCAGAGGAGCCATGCGCAGCGGTACTCCCGCGCCCGGTGATTGAATCTGCTCGATGAGGAGGTTGTTCCCCAAGGACACTGTCTGACCCCAGCGAAAGTACATCCAGCCCGTCACCGCCCCCGCGATCGGCAAGAGCCAGAGTAATTCCGGATGCTCGAAACGCATCCGCGTGACCAAATCGAGCGACGCCAAAAACAGAGCGCACGACGACCCGACCAGCACTCCCAGCACTCCGCTGAGCGTTGCCCACTTCCCGAAATCTCGCATGAGTGAAATCCGGGTCATGTGGCTTGAAACTCCAATCTCACACGACGGGGTGGCCGAAGTGAAAGCAAGACAGTTGGCTGGAGCGTCTTGTTAGGCACCGGCATTCTCAACAGTCCCTGGGACGACGCGACCCGCAGCAGAAAGAATACTACTCACGTGGGGAGTCAGATGCGCCATGCGGTTGGAAATGGAGCGCACCACCACAACACCAAACGACAACACTTTGATGTTCTGTTGAAACTCCAGGTTGCGATCCGCGTCACGAAAACCTCGCAGACAGTATGGGCATCGCGTAACAGCTCGCCGTTTTTGACCCCCGACCAGCCTTGGCTGTGAACTGTTGAAACCTCGTGACCTACCAGAAGTTTTGCGAAGTCTGCCGGAAAGTTCTCGTCAAGCAGAATGCGCATCAGCCGTGACCCTTTCATAAGCGGCATCAAGGACCGCAATGGTTTGCTCGCGTTTGACGGAGGGAAATTGGCGCAGGAACTCTTCCAACGTGTCGCCACCCTCCAAGTCATCGAACAGCGACCGGACCGGAACGCGGGTGCCGACAAAGACGGGCGTTCCGCTGAGGATCTCGGGGTGCCGGTGGGTAACACCCACAAGGGTGACCAAATGTATGCTCCTAACCGCACTTACAGTACAGACCGACTGCTTTGGGGTGTCCAACAGTCTGGTGGAGTGGCTCGGGTGCTCGGGTGGGTGCGTGCATCAATCATTGGCAGCGGCCAGTTTCAGCCCCTCACCCC
>JANOKO010001371.1:0-2740 GCA_031419335.1 Planctomycetota bacterium | reverse complement strand
GAGGGCAATTCTTGACATGCCATGCCATCGCATCAGCCATGTTCAACAAATCAATTCAAGATCAGGCGAGCGACACAAACAGCGTAAAACCCAAGAAAAAAGCCTCATTCGCAGGGTTTGCGAATGAGGCTTCCAGGCGAGGCGGACGGGACTCGAACCCGCAACCTCCGGATCGACAGTCCGGTGAGGCAGGGTTCCAAGTGGGAACCGGTCAAGAGTTACAGCGAGCGTGTCGGCGGTTTGCACCAGCGTTTGCACCAGCGAACCGCCAAAGCGACGAAAACGGGGGGGCGGAAGCCGCTGCGGTGGGGAGTGTCGAGACTCCGACCGAAGTGAAGCCCGAACCAGACGAGACGGACTTCTCCGCTGCCTTGCGGATGCTTGCCGGGTTGCCGCTGTCGGATGAGGAACGGGCCGAAGCGGTCCGGCGGTTGTTGAACGCCACCACGAAAACGAAGAGGACACGATGATTGACGAAACGTCAGCAAACGGCATTCACACTCCGAACGGCAAGTTCGCGGCTGGCAATCCGGGCGGGCCGGGAAACCCGCATGCGGGGCAGGTGGCTCGGCTGCGGGCGGTGATGCTGGAAGCGGTGAGCGAGGACGACATGCGGGCGGTGGTCCTGAAGCTGGTCGAGCTGGCCAAGGGGGGCGACTTGAAGGCCATCGACCTGTTGTTGACCCGGACGCTCGGGAAGGCCGATGGCGGGCCGGTGGTGGCTGTTCAGATGAATCAACAGGCGAACGGGCCGGGGGCGTCTCCGGGGCGGGCGGCGGGCATCCTGGCTCGACTCCGGGCGGAACGGGGGAAGCTCCCGTCGAACCACTCTCCCCCGATTTGGAAGAACGTCGGGCGGAAATCCTGAAACGCATTGAGGCAATGCGAACCTGAAACCGTCCCAATTGGCTGATATCGCGTAGGTTCTCCGGGGGGCATTCTCGAAAGTAACCACACACACCGCCGGTCCGCTTCCAGACACTTTTGTTTGCCGTCCGGACGCGGGCCGGGAACCGGAGCTGGCTGGTCCGACGGACCGAGTAAGCCCCCCCGTATCCGGTTCCTCCCAGCGAGGGGTGAGGGGCGGTCGGTGCCTCGCATCCCGGATTTTCTGTCGACAAGGAACAAAAACACATGGTCAACAACAACAACGCACCCGACACGAACATCGTCTCGACTCTGGGCGAGGTGGCAGAGTTCTTCGGCGTTCAGGAACAGACCTGCCGGGCGTGGCGAATGCGAGCCGATCCCATGCCGAGAGAACCGGGCGTGTGGGACTTGGCCGAGATCACACGCTGGCGTATCGCTACGGAGCGGAGCAAGCATCGACCCCGCAATGAGAACGATGCCCTCATCGACTGCATCACAGAACCGGGCGGCGAGGACTGGAAAAACCGCTGGTTGCGGGCCAAGGCGTTGTTGACCGAGGAGCAATTGGCCGAAGTGCAAGGCCGGTTGGTCGACCTGGAAGAGATCGGCCCGATCATGCGGCGGACCGGGGATCTGCTGGCCGATGCCATTCGTCGGCTGGAAGCGGAGTACGGGGCGGGAGCGGCGGACATAATGCGGACTCCGCTGGAACGCATGAGTGAGGAAGTGGAGGCGATGTGCGGGGCTGGTCAGGCGTGACCAGATGCCCCGGCTGGACATGTCGGCATCGCTTGCATCGCCATTCCGAACGGTTCACGATGCGGGACCATTCCGCTGGATGTGCCGCGATGCCTGATGTGATCTGTCCCCACTGCGGTCGCTCGAAAGCGGTCACGGCAGCAACGCTGGCCTCGATTGCTGGTAAGACGATTCGCTGTTCCGGATGCAAGGCGGAGTTCGTTGTCGAAGATCGCGGGCCGCTCGACTTTCTGGATGCTCGCACTGCTCCGGAGATACCGCCGAAGAACGCCCCGACTCTGAGCAAGGAACAGCGAGAAGCGTTTGCCGAACAGAACGTCGCTGATTACAAAGCCAGCAAGACCCCTTGGCACAAAAGCAGCCTGCCCCTTTCCGTCGTATACGCCATTGGCAAGACTGTCGTCTGGCTGTTTGTCGCATTCTTGGCGATCGAAGCATCTACCTATTCAGGGAGCGCCTCAAGTGGCGGCATCGGAGTTCTGGTGTTCGTGGCCTCTTTGATTGCACTCTTGCTGACACAGGTCATCAACCTGCTACTCCGGATTGTGAGGCTGTTGGAAAAGGACTGACCGGACGGCAAGCGGTTCTGTCGGTCGGGTATGCCCCCGCTGAGACGACTGATCGGTTTCCCAATTGAACGTCGGGCATTGATCGGGGATACTGCGAACTGGGTGCCGTCTGGTGTTGCAACGCCGGACTGCTGAAACCGACCGGCGGGCTGTGCGGAGCTACTCCCCGCGCCGCCCGCTGGTCGACCCGACTGGGAGTAGGGCAGATGGCAGGTACACGCCCCGGCGGGAAGTGGTTGTTCTCGGAATCGGTACAAGCTCTGCGCGGACTCAAGTCGCGATTCGAGTCGTTGGATCGTGACGCATTGGAACTCTCAGTCGTCCTGTTACAAGTGCGAGAACCATGTCCGAATTTCCGGAAGCGGCTGACAAAAGATGAGATAAAGAGATGCTTGCCCTGTGAGTCCGGTCTGGAGCTGCTGAAGTGGCAGCTTTGTGATCCAGACATAAACCGACAGCTAGTTTTTTGTATGCGAGACTATTTGCCGCCCGTCAAGTTGAACATTGCGAGATGTTTGAATTCCTGTTTTAGCCAGGGCTGG
>JANOKO010001370.1:0-1306 GCA_031419335.1 Planctomycetota bacterium | reverse complement strand
CCGTGCCCGAACTCGTGGATTACCTTGATGCACGCCAGAGCCACCCACAGATACACCAGGTTGGGCCAGCCGAAGAACCGCTGGAACTCCGGCAGATTCTTCTGAATCTCTCCAAATCGGGAGGCCAGAAACAGCAGTGCCACAGCCACCGCGGTCAGCAAGGTGGCGATCACCGGCGGCGCGAACAGCCACCGCGTGAAGGGCAGCATGAACTGCAACACCCGCTCGGGATCCCAGCCGGGCAACTGGATCGTCAGCGGGTTGCGTAGCGTAGCCCCGATCTTCTTGCGGATGTTGTCGCGGTGGGCCTTGAGCAGGGCCGGGCCTTGGCCGAGCCGGAGAGCCACCAGCAGATGTTTCTCCTGCAGGTCGATCACCAGCCCCTGAATGTCCATCAGCGAGAAATGCTCGGTCGGGAACAGCGTCTGGACCTCGGACCGAATCTGCTTGAGGCTGTTCTCGCCGTTCAGCAGATCGAGCACCGCGTATTGCTCGGGTGAGAGCTGATGGTACTTGAGTCCCAATGGATCTTTGATGACCGCATGCTTCACGCCGCGATACTTGATCCAGGCAATGACGATATCCTGCCGCCTCCGATATGGAATCGGACGGTCGAACGAGGTCGACGAGTCAGAGTGGTTCTGCTTTTGCAGCTGCATGGCGACCGAATCAATTCAGGCGTGTGGGTCTCTGAAATGCAGGGAGAGGTTTAGGCCCCGGAACGAAGAGGGTTGAACCACGGAACACACGGAACACACGGAACACACGGAAGAAGGAGGAGAGGAAGTCGATTGGACGGGCATGTCGATTCTAGCATCGAGGGTTCTCTGAAGAGGTCCGGACACTGTATTCATTGTGACAGAAAATTCATTGTGACAGAAAGTTTCCTAGGGCCGAACGGCGTCATCTTCTGGAACCGACTTCACCCCTCCTCCTTTCCGTGTATTCCGTGTGTTCCGTGGTTCAATTCTCCGGATCGAGATGCCCTGGAATCGGAAGGATGAGAGGCTTCTGTGGATGGAACACACGGATCCTACTGAGGCTTGGTCGCGGTCGGAGTGGCTTCGGGAATGATCTCGATCGAGGCGGTCAGGCCCTCGCGCAGCTTTCCGTGGGAGTTATCGATGTCCGCGAAAATGCGGACTTTCTGGGACACTTGGCCAATGGTGGGGTCGATGAACTTGAGTACGACTGGGTACCGCTCGACATCCATCGCATTCAGGCCGGTCGGCTGGTGGACGAGAACGGTGGCGGGCATGCCGACCTTGAGGCGGGCGGCGGTAACGGCGGGGACTTCGACCTCGAC
>JANOKO010001369.1:0-6408 GCA_031419335.1 Planctomycetota bacterium | reverse complement strand
GGAGCCTCGCCCTCCCGAGGGAGCCGAACCCTTAAATCAAGCCTTGACGGACCACTAGCTTCATCACATTCAAGACCTGCGTTGCCCTCGAAATCGTCTACAATCCATTGACATCTACCTGTTATTACCATATAGTCGATTCATGGAAGATAGCCCCCTCTCCAACTGGAATGTTCAGATCCGCAAGGGACTGCTGGAGGTGTGCATCCTCAACTCGCTTCGGGCCGAGCGGCAGTATGGCTATGACGTGGTTAAACAGCTGCGGGAGATTGATGGACTGATGATCGGAGAAGGGACAATCTATCCGATCCTAAGCCGGTTTCGGACGCAAGGGCTGGTGGAAGCGACTCTGGAGGAGTCGCCCGATGGCCCCGCTCGAAAGTATTACCGGTTAACTGCGCTGGGTAAAAAATGCCTCATCGAGATGAACGAGGCGTGGGACCGCATTCACTTGGGAGTTCTCAAACTCCGGGGAGAGGCAACATGATTGAACTGACTTTGGGAGCGCAGCAGCGACTCGACAGTTATCTGGACGAGTTGCGTCGCGTTCTGACGGACGACGCGAAAGCCGACCCGGTCGATGTCGAACGGGACATCCGCGACCACATCCAGACCGCTCTGGCGGATGCGGATGGTCCGGTGGACGAGTCGCGGCTTGATCAGGTGCTGCGCTCGCTGGGGGCTCCCGCAGAATGGATCGACCACCCCGATCGCCCGTGGTTTGCCCGGCCCCCGAAAGAGAACACCAACGCCACGCAGCCGTCCCCGGCCGAGATGCTCCGGCGAGTCGCGGGAGGGCGCGAGGGCTACCTCTTGCCGGCACTGTCGTTGCTGATCTTGATTTCGGGACTGATGCTGGCGCTGTTTTCGGGTGATACGGGAGCGGGTCTGGCGATCGTGGTGGTCGCGGTTCTGGGGGCCTTCGTGCTGGCTCGGGCGGCAATTGCCCGACAGCCGAACGAGTGGCAGTCCCCCGTGCAGAAATGGTTGCTGTCCCCGCCGCTGCTGATGGTGTACGTCCCGTTACTGATTACGATATTCATTTGGCCTTTGGTTCCGGGTATTTTGCTTCTCCGGCATTCCTACGTGTCCACGCAGAACCGTGTGGCCGATGCGAATCAACGACTTGCCATTCTCAATGAACAAAAAACACAAGCGGAGTACGCTGCCAATCACATCCCGTTACGCGATGCCGAAGGACATGCGCTCCCCGCTGACTACTACGACGCCGATATCGCTCGCCTCCGTCACCAGATCGACGCAGAGCACACCTCCGTTTCGATTCGGGGCTTGCTGCCAGGTTTGGCGGTCTTTGGTGTGGGAATACTAATCTGGTGGGTGGCCTTATTCATCACAGGCAAGAGGATGCCGAACGTCTTGCGAACCGTATTCGCCCCGTACTCACCTCAATTCGTGAAGCGGGGGATGCTGGGCATCGCCTCGGTCACATTCCTTCTCGCCGTACTGCTGCTGGCTTGAATGGTGTCACGTGGGACAAGCCGACGTTGAGGCGCTGGCCCACCCGCATCAGGTCAGAAGGTCCAGTTGCACTCGGATCGCTTGCTCAACTCCCTGCATGTCTTTCTCGGAAACTCGCCCGAGTCGCTCTCTCAGGCGAGCCTTACTCACCGTAGTCAATTGGTCCGCCATCGCCTTGTGCGGCTTTCCCCGTAACTGAAGACTCGCCTCACTGGGGTAGACGCGGTCTGCGTTGGTCGTGAGTGGGATGACCTGCAGGCGGTTCAAGTGCTTGTTCGCCGCATCGTTGCTGACGATCACCGCTGGTCGCTGCTTACGCACTTCGCCCCCGACGGAGGGGTCCAAGTTGACCCACCACACCTCACCGCGTTTCATCGTCCACATCCCCCAAAGTCGCCTCAGACCATTCCAATGCCTCAGCTTCGCGGGACTCTTCCCGTGCCATGTCGCGATACGCGAGATCTAATTCCTCGCCGATGACATGGGGCCGGACCAGTCCCTCAATGAACTGGCTAATCTTGCGTCGTCCGACGACCGTATGCAAGCCTTGGTAGACTCGCTCGTCGAGCGTGATTGTCAGCTTCTTCTGCATAGAGAACCTCAATACGTATTGGTACACGTATTGTAGCGATCACTAGATTGACCCACAAGCGGCCACCGGCGACTCGTAAAGTTTAACTGCAACGCGAAGTCGTCGAAGCGAAGCGTCCCCTAATTGGACATCGCCACATTTGGTCGTCGGTTTGGAAAAACGCAGGGTATCTGCTGGCGAAAGCTGCATGGCGACAGCCTGCCGAGGCGTGGCCCAGCGGCTCGCGTCGGTTCGCCAGCGGGGACTCGACAGACTGACTTCTGCCGCTCGCTGGGGCGGTCGGAATGTTTCAGAAAAGTGCCGCTGTCCAACTAGACATTAAACAAGAAGTGGCAGATGTCCCCGTCCTTCATGATGTAGGACTTGCCCTCGACGCGGAGCTTACCGGCGGCGCGGATCGCGGCTTCGGACTTGTGGGTTTCTAGGTCGTCGAGCGAGTAAGTTTCGCAGCGGATGAAGCCGCGTTCGAAGCAGGGTAGCCCCGGTTGAGTCGCTTTGGAGTCTACCGGGGTGGCTTTGCCACAAGAGGTTCTGAATGCGAAAATGCTCTCTGAGCGCCCCCCCCCATGCCTTTGGCACACCGTTAGGCCCCAAAGCAGTCCAACCGGTGCTACCCCGCTTGAACCGATGAAACATCGTCGTCACGAAGGGGAAGTGGGCTGGTGTCTTGCGGAGCCGCTTCGACCGGCCCCAGCCACTTCGCATCGCGGAGCGACATCCCCTGTTTATAAATCTGTGCCAGCTCCCGTAGCCGCTGGTCAATCGCCTTGGGCGACATGCCCGGGTTGCGGGAGTCTGGGATCGCGATCAGGGGATTCATCATTCCAGTCCCAATTGTTCGAGGTCGAGCAGATCCTGCTTTCGCCCGGCGATGAGCTTGAATTATGGTGGCAGATCGCCTGACCGGTCCAGTAGACTCAGTGTGTCGAAAGACATTGCTCAATTCACCCGAACCCATGAGTCAGTCCATGAAACTCGATCGCATCACCAGCGATCCCGCTCGCCTGAACGGACAGCCCTGCGTGCGCGGCCTCCGGCTGACGGTCCGGCGGGTTGTCGAAGCAGTGGCAACATATCCGGATCGGGATGAACTCCGGCGGGAGTATCCGGAATTGGACGAGGAGGACATTCGCCAAGCCCTCCTGTACGCTGCCACTTCCCTCGACGACCGTGACCTTGAATTGGCTTGGCACGATGAAACTGATGCTTGATCAAGCTGGTTCGCCCCGGTTGAGTACGAAATTATTCACTTATGGTTGAGACACCACTGTCGCGAGCAATGTCTTCACTGAGTTCTTCGCCTTCATCCGGAGCATCTGCCACTTCGCTCACCGGATGGCCTGTCGCATTGCCGATTAGCGTCAGAAGCGCCTTGCGTCTCTCATTCATGAACGACTCAAAGTCGTCGGCGCGCAGGTGTATTGGTGAAATGCAATGCGACGTGAGATAGTTGTCCAACACAGCCGACTGAATTGGTGGGTTCTCGATCTGGCCGTCAGCATTCTTCTTTCCAAGCTCCAGTTTCGCCAAATACTTGGATGGAGCGACGCCTCCGATGATTCGGTTGGTCCTGTAGCTCAGCGGCGTCTTGTTGATGACCGTGTCATAGATCTTCACGTTGATCGCTGGATTTTGTGCCTCACACCAGGCTTGGGGAAAGATGTGGTGGATATCCACACTCTCGTCGAAGAACACCGCCAAGTCGTAACCCTGGCCGCTTCGGAAGTCTTTTGCCCCTTCTCGCATCAACAGTGCATGGATGCCTTTGTAGGCAGCAGACTGGCGAGTCCGCATCGTTAGCAGGCGGTTTGCTCGAAAGACACCTTCGCTGACTGTCGCTGGCTCAGGACCACCGTCGAGCCACGCTGGGACTTCTACGACATCTTTCGCGAATCGGCTTTCAAAACCACCGCCGTACAACTCGCCAAAGATTCCACACCAGAACCACCGTATGATCTTGGCCATGTGCCCTGCATGTTCAGCCTTGTCGCCGATCTCGGCAAAGATCGCGGCGAGCGGCACTAACTGAGTCTGGTACGGCAGATCAATGACACGATGGATGTTCTGCTGTCGAAGAAATTTCGCGGCTCTCTTGAATCCGTCCTCCACGCCGTCACGGAATTCGAGGTAGGCATCCAGCGGCAAATCAAGCAGTGACTGACGGGTGGCGCGCACTGCGGGCAGGTCGTTTTCCTTCACTCCATTGGCGACCTTGTCGGCCCTGACTTTCTTTGTGTGACGCAAAGCAATTGCCTGGAGGATGTCCGTGCTCGCTACTTTGGAAAGCACTCCGACAGTTTGATCTGCTGCGCGACCAAATTCGACAAGCCGAGCCTGCACTCCCTTTTTGCCATCCCCACCAAGCCAGTCATCTCGGAGCTTGTGTCCGCGTGCGGCATACATCGCCGTCAGTAGCTCAAAGGCGTCGAGTGCCTTGCCGCCGGTGTTTACCTTTTCAAACACGAGGCAGACGGCTTCATGCGAAGTGTCGTGAGCGAGCGTGATGACTGGCACTTGGTAGGATTTGAAGTTCGCCAACACCTCGTTCTTGAATGTTTTGAAGACATCGCGTTTGGCGGTCTCACCTTTCGCAATCCAGTAGTCGCCAAAACTCTCCTGCCATTCGTCCCAGTCGAACACCAGGTTTAACGGGAACATCAGCTTCTCAAACTCGTGCTGTGGTTGGGACAGGTCAAGAAGGATGTCCTTGTCAAAATTGGTCTTGATGCGGCGGTCTTCGGGGACGGAAAAAATAGCGCCATCGCGATCGCCACCCGCTTGCACAGCTTTCTGAATGTCAATGTAGAACCATCGCTTCACCAGTTTGTTCTTGGGGGTGATCGTTTCGACCACCTCCCGTCTCAGGCACGCTTGGTAAAGCGATGTCATGCGCTGCTGGCCATCCAACAGCAGTTCATCAGGTGTCATCGTCTTAGCTGCGATTGGGGCTCCTTGAACAGGGCGTCGAGCGAATATCTCAGAGCCAGATTTCGATTCCAGCGTCATCAATGCGCCGATGGGAAAAGCACTTGAGATGGAGGCGATGAGACTCAGGATTCTGTCTTCTGCCCATACCCAACTGCGCTGGAAATCCGGCAATTGAATCTTGCCCTCACCGCATTGTCGAAGCAGCGATTCCAGCGCAACCGGGTTGGTTTTGAATGTGGTCTTTGACATCGATTTGGCCCTGTTTGGATGGTTATTTCGAGAGAGCCTCGCCAAAAGCGGCCTCGTGTGGCAGTCTATCTCGGCTGAACCCCAGTTGTACACCGCGATCTGCACTGAAGCGAATCCAATGGCAAGGCGGCGGGGTGACTCAGACATCCTTGGCGATGTCTGGGGCACTCCCACACCGACTCCCTTTTGATGTTTTCCACAAACACGAACTTTCTGATGAGGCTGAAGCGTGGTATCCTGCAGAGATGCTCAAGCCTCGTGTCTACGTCGAAACTTCGATCCCGAGTTTTTACCACGAACAGCGAACCGCTCCAGATGTCGTTGTTCGACGGGAATGGACTCGGTTGTGGTGGGCCGACGCAGCTGCGAAGTACGAGCTTGTCATCAGCCCAGCAGTGATTGGCGAACTTTCGCTGGGTATTCCGGAACGAAGTGCCGAACGCCTTTCGTTGATTCAAGACCTGCCATTGTTGACTGTTGAAGACGGAATCGTCGAGATCGTAGAAACCTACATTCGGCACAAAGTCATGCCAGCCGATCCCTCGGGCGATGCGTTACACTTGGCCATCGCCTCATTTCACAAATGCGACTTCCTGGTGACTTGGAACTGTCAGCATATTGCCAACGCCAACAAATTCGGGCACATTCGACGGATCAACACACTGCTCGGGTTGTTCGTCCCGGCGCTCGTCACCCCTCTGGAACTTCTCGGAGCCGATCATGAATCCTCCCATGCCTGATCCCGTCATCGACGAGATTCGCGAAATCAGACACCGCATCTCCGCCCTCTGCAACCACGATCCGGTCAAGTTGGTGGCGTACTTCCAGCAGATTCAAGAGCAATACCGTGATCGCCTCATTACGTCGCCCCGCTTCGCACCACCCACAGCCGCCTCACTGGTCGATCCAGCCGACACGAACAAAGCGGTCGGGATGCCCTGCCCAGTCTGACCAGTGATGGAAGCTTTCTCGTTGTTCGCCGCTTTATTGGAGAACTGAGCGATCATCTCACATGCATGGAGGACTAACGTCCTCCGCTCGCCGCCAGGCACTTATCCACCTCGTTCGAAACAATCACGCCGTAGTTCACCGCGCCGAGCCAGCCAGACATGATGATGCCGACGGAGCCGGCGTGGAATAGGCCGTGGACTTGTTGCGGG
>JANOKO010001368.1:0-2172 GCA_031419335.1 Planctomycetota bacterium | reverse complement strand
GCACAGGGAAAAAGACATATCAATCGCGGGGGAGAGGGGGCCGGAAGCGTGTTGGCCACCTTGTGAGCGTGATCCCTGAGAAATCTTTCACGGCGTTGCCCGTTGGGGTTGGGGGCGGGGCGAATTGTCTGTTCATGGCAGCGTTCGTGAGGTGGTCTGGCGACCGTTCCCTCCCCAAAAATAGTCGGATGAGCCGGTTTTCCACGGTGTTGATCAGTCGGCGGTATTTGACATCGTGGTGTTCGTGGCGTTCTCCCTCGGGAGGGCGAGGCCAGTGCTGAGAACATGATTGTGGAGCAGGGGCGGCTTGAATGTCGGCGATTTCTCCGAAATCGCTGGTTCCACTTCGCACTTCTCAAGGCGCCTCAGCCTGTCCCGTCGCCCCAGCGATTTCGGAGAAATCGCCGACACTCTGCGAGGTCAGTGACTGCCATCGTGTTCAGCACTGCAGCTTGGCTTTTGCCGAGTCGCTACTACAAATTGACCTGTCCCCTGGCTCGCGGCTCAGCAGGAGCTTCGCCCTCCCGGTCGGGCCGGGCACACGTCCAATTGCTGACGTGTACATGGCCCCGGTGGGCCTGTCCCCCAGAACTCTGACGCACAATCGACGACACTTTTATCATTCCGATGACACGGTCAGGATTCTCGGCTTAACTGACAAACCGCACGAATCCGTGGTGATATCCTAGGTTTCAGGCCACTTGCTTCACTCTGGCACGCGGCCTGCATCTTTGACTGACCGTGGGAATGATCCCACGGTCATTTCGACCTTCGGTAGGGAACCAGCTGCAGGAGATTGCCATGTTCGTCCATTCACTCATCAGTCAAGCTCATCGTTGTCGCCAAGCTCTCACCAAGGCTCTGGGCGGTTCATCAGTACGCCGACGCGACCGAGCCTCCATGACTCCAACACATCTCGAAGACCGCAAGCTGCTGGCAGCTGTGGTGGGTGGGAACCTGCAGATCGCCGGTTCCAATGGCATCGACAATGTGCTGGTGGACGATGTGACGGTCAGCGGTCGGTCGATGATCCGGGTCAACCACAATGGGTACACCCAGTATTTCAACCGCACCAGCGTGCCGGGCGAGATTCGGTTCTGGGGATACGGGGGGAACGACAGCTTCGACTACGTCGGCACCAAGGATTGCTACCTCAATGGGGGGAGCGGCAACGACTACCTCAGCGGCGACGCGGGGTGGGACTACATTCTCGGCGGGGACGGGCACGACACGCTGGAAGGCTGGGCGGGGAACGATGATCTCTATGGTGGCTACGGAAACGACCTGCTCGATGGTGGCAGCGGCCATGACTGGCTCTACGGGCAATCGGGGAATGACCTGCTGGGCGGTGGAGCCGGAGATGATCTGCTGAATGGCGGCAGCGGCTACGACGTGGCCTTCGGCGGGAGCGGCTTCGATGACTTCGAAGAGGTCGGCTATGACCCCGGCGGATGGCTGTACTATCCCATCACGACGCGGTTCGGGGTGCAGTACCGATCAGCGGGTGTGCAGGACTTCAACGGCTATGCGGATGTGGTCTGGAGTTGAGGCTGTCGATGCCCTGACGATCAGTCAGTTCTGATCGGTCACGATTTACCTGATCGAGGGGTCGAGGAGTGGCTCAGGCACTCCGGCGGTCTCACCGGAGTTTCTGTTGCGGGCCGTGGAGGCCAACGGGAAGCGTCCAGACCCGGCTGGAATTATACCGGGTTCAAGAACCCCGCCAGCCGGTCGATCCCTTGTCCCAGCGTTTCGATGTTGGTCGCAAACGAGAGTCGGACATAGCCCTTGGCCCCGAAGGCATCACCAGTCACGAGGGCCACGTGGGCGACCTCCAACAGAGCGGCACAGAAGTCGGTGGCATTGTCGACCACTTTGCCGCCTTGCAGAGTCTGGCCAAAGTACTGGCTGACATCGAAGAAGATGTAGAACGCCCCGCCCGGTTCGACGAAGCTCACATGCGGGATCTGGCGGAATCGATCCAAGACATAAGCTCGTCGCTTCACGAATTCGGAGTGCATGGCCACGACACTGTCTTGCGGCCCAGTCAGGCCAGCGATCGCGGCATGCTGGCTGATGCTGCAGGGATTCGAAGTCTGCTGGCTTTGCAGATTGTCAATGACCGTGGTCAGAGAGGCCGGTGCGATCGACCAGCCGATCCGCCAACCGGTC
>JANOKO010001367.1:0-1081 GCA_031419335.1 Planctomycetota bacterium | reverse complement strand
TTTGGTGGGTAGTGGGCTTGGGTGAGGGCGCCACTCCGCTCGCCAAAGCCCCCTCACCCCGGCCCTCTCCCCCACATTCGTGTCCTCACCGCCAGCCACACCCAATGTGGGGGGGAGGGAGCAGACAGGAGGGGGAACGCACGATGACCTCACTCTGGCCATCACTGATCCCCCTGGCCACTGAGGTGGCGTTCTGGACCTACAACACCCGTGTGGTGCTGCTCGGCACGACGCTGCTGGGGATCAGTGCGGGGGTCGTCGGGGCGTTTATGGTCCTCCGCAAGCGGGCGCTGGTCGGCGATGTGATTGGCCATTCGGCTCTGCCGGGGATCGGACTGACGTTTCTCGTCATCGAGTGGTTCTCGCCAGGGACGGGGCGCAGCGTGCCGTGGTTGATGGGCGGAGCGCTGGTGACAGGGCTGCTCGGGGCTCTGAGCGTACTGTTCATGGAACGCTCGCGGCGGATCAAGCCCGATGCGGCCCTGGCCTTGGTGCTGAGCCTGTTCTATGGGGCGGGGATTGTGCTGCTGTCAGTGGCTCAGCGGATACCGGGGGCGGGCACAGCGGGCCTGACATCGTTTCTGGCGGGCAAGGTCGGGTCGCTACTGGCTGCCGATGTGCTGACGTTCGGGGTGGCCAGTGTGGTGTTGCTGGCCCTGACGACGCTGTTCTTTAAGGAGCTGCTGCTCACCTGTTTCGATAGCGAGTACGCCACCGCCGGTGGCTGGCCGGTGAAGTCACTTGATGCCTTACTGATTCTGCTCGTGGCCATCGTGACCGTTCTGGGCATGCAGAGCGTCGGGCTGATTCTGGTGGTCGCGCTGCTGCTGACTCCGGCGAGTTCGGCGCGGTTCTGGACCGATGATGTGCGTCGCGTGGTGCAGTTGTCGGCGGGCTTTGGCGGGGTGAGTGCGGGCATCGGAGTCTTGGCCAGTACCGCTTCGTCGAAGCTGCCCGCCGGGGCCATGATCGTGCTGGCGGGGGTGGCGCTGTTCGTCTTCAGCCTGGTGTTCGGCACTCGGCGCGGACTGCTCAACCGCTGGCAGCAGTCGCGACAACTCAAGGACCGCATCCTGCGGGA
>JANOKO010001366.1:0-1481 GCA_031419335.1 Planctomycetota bacterium | reverse complement strand
GGAACGTTGCTACACCGTCCGCGAACCGGTCACCACCTACCGCACTGTGCGGCAAGTCACGGGCGTCTGGAAGACTCAGCAGGTCAACATTCCCGGTCCAGTCGTACCTCGGTGTTCGCTCGATCCCTGTACCGGCTGTCCTCGGATCAGCATGGTGCAGTGCCAGGGGTACTCGACCTGTCGCCGTTACTGGTGTCCACAAGTGTGTGAGCGCCAAGTTCCTTGTACGACCTACGTCGCCCGTGTTGTTCGTCAGAGCTGTCCAATTACGGTTTGCCGCACAGTGCCGCAGACGGTGACCGAGACGATTCCCTACTGCACAACTCGTATGGTCTCCAAAGAAGTCTGCGAGAACTTCCCGGTTCAGGTCTGCAGCTTCGTGACCGAGAACAAGGTGCAGCGGATTCCTTACCAGACCTGCCGCATGGTCACCGAGAACCTGACTCGTCAGGTGCCGGTCCAGTCCTGCCGCATGCTGACCGAAGTTCGAACCAACCGCATCCCATACTGCGTCAGCCGTCAGGTGCCGTACGTGACCACTCACAAGGTGGCCCGCTGCGTTAGCCGTGTCGAGCCCTACTGCATGACCCGTATGGTCGCCAAGACGGTCTGTCGACAGGTGCCATACGAAGTCTGCCGTATCGTGCCGCAAGCTCCCTGCAATACCTGTGAAACGGGTGGCATGCTCGGAGGAGACATGGGGGCTCCGGCCATCCAGTACGAAACAGCTCGGCCTGAGCCGATGATCATCGACCAACCCGTCGATGTGAACGTGCCCGTACCAGCTCCAGCTGCTCCGAGCCTGCTGGTCCCAGAACCCGCTGCCAACAACCCGGTCCGCCTCCACGGACCGAGTGCCCTCCGCGTTCAAGGACGCCGGTTCTAGCCCGCCGTGGGGCACGTTTCTTACGTGCCCGTCACACTCAATAATCGGCACGTAGGAAACGTGCCCCACACCAATCATCCCCCTTCACCGGGGACACCACTCAGGGACGATGGGCCGACACGCCGTTGTGCGTCGAGGCCGGCTATGACAGTGGCGATCAGGCCAGTTGCGAGCAATCGCAGCTGGCCTGTTTCGTTTTTGGGTACCACCCAACCCGACGCGTCAGCGAGGTCGGACGCTCGAAGAGCCCGACGGGCGCGCGACGACCCGTCTACAACGAATGTCGCACGCTTCTGGGCGGCACTCCCCGCTACGCTCGGCCCTCGCTCACGCGTCGGACTACGGGGCACTCGCAACTTCAGAAGCCGCTATCAATCGGCTCCGCGATCGGGCTCTTGTCGCCGAACTTGAGCGATTTCTTCAGCCAGACGAGTTCGACGGTGCCGATCGGACCGTGACGGTTCTTGCCCATGATGAGGTCGGCCTCGCCGGGGCGGTCTTCGGGGTCGTAGGCATCCGGACGGTGCAGGAACATCACGATGTCGGCGTCTTGCTCGATCGCTCCCGATTCGCGGAGGTCGGCCAGTCGCGGGCG
>JANOKO010001365.1:0-1433 GCA_031419335.1 Planctomycetota bacterium | reverse complement strand
GCTCACCACCCGCGAGCGGTACAAAGAGGAACTCAAAGGCCGCGCCCGCAACATCTCGCCGCACCTGCTCTCGAACTACCTCAAGTACGTCCGCAACCTGTCGCTGATCGAACGGCGGATGACCCCGGATCTGTACACCCTCATCATCGCCGCCCAGCAGACCGCCGGCGATCAATTCGCGATCCACCTCGCCGAGACCGCTCGCAGCTACCCCTACCACGAGCCGCTGCACTACGAAGAATTCCACATGTCGATCGACCGGGGCCAACTGCCCAACGGCGACATTGTGCAGATGCAAAACCGTCTGCCGGGGAATCCGATTGAGTGGCGGACCTGCAAGCTGAACCGCCGTCCGCCCAAGCTCGACCAGATCAAGTGGGCCAATGAGTGGAACCCGTTCGGGCAATGCAGCTGGCCCCCCGAGGACATCGCGATCGAGCGGTTCCGGACGCATGTGAAGGACAAGGCTCTGTCGCTGATGGGGAACGACCTCGCGCGCACGGAGAAGTTCTCGACGAGCCTCAAGGACGGTCTCGACATCCGCGAGACGCTGAGGAATTGGCACACGGGCGAGCTGTACGTCAAGATCCAGCCGCCCGCGAAGGGGACGCTCGACTGCGTGATCATGCTGTTCGATTCGCCGTCCGACCCTCGCGATTATCCGTGGAGGATCACGTGGCATGCGGAGAAGCACGACGAGTCAACGCTCTCGTTCTTCGCGACCCCGTTCTCGCAAGAGGTCATCGGCCCCGGCATCGCGACGGCCACCTATGGCGGGTCGATGTTCCTCTTTCCGCCGCGAGGCATCCCCGATCTGTGGCGCGATCCCCGGTTCGACTTCGCGGATACGCTGGAGGAGCGGCTCTTGGCCGGGGCCTGCTTCCACTCGCAGCAGACTCACATCGCGATCCTGTCGGCGATGCCTCCGGGTGCCGGGTGGAGACGCCTGGCCAAGAAGTACCACAAACGCCTGGTCCACGTCCCGCTCAGCCAGTTCAGCCAGGAGACGATCCAGCAACTGCGGATGTTCCATGTACTGAACGGGCGGCAGGTGCGAAGCTATGCGGAGCATTTCATCCGGAAGGCGTAGTTCAGTTCCGCCTCAATCAACAACGCCGAGGCGGTTGCCTCGGCGTTGAGAGTTCAACGGTGATTCACCGGTCGACTACTTCTTGATAGCCAGCTTGGCGGCTGGAACCTTCTCGACGGCGAGTGGGGGATTCTTGCCTGCGACAACCTTCACCTTGTAGGTCCGGTTCAGGTAGCCCTGGCGTTCGTGCCAGACGCGGAATTCGTGCTCGCCCACGGGCAGGTTTTCGATCTTGAACTTGCCGTCGGCGTCTGTCACCGCCACGTACGGATGATCGGCCACCAACCAGTAAGAGTACATCCAGCTATGAATGTCGCAGTTCACCTTCACGGGGAGGGTTTCG
>JANOKO010001364.1:0-1346 GCA_031419335.1 Planctomycetota bacterium | reverse complement strand
GGCTTGCGCCCCTTCACGGTCCCTACAGGCCCGGGCTTGTGGCAGCCGGTCTACTACAAGGTCGGCTTCTGGTACGACTCGACCGCATTCGAGGATCTTCCGCGAGACCGCTTTTGCCAGGCCATGCGAGCCGAGGGCATTGCCCTCGATCCGGGATTTGCGGGGTTGCACCAGATTCATGCCCGCGGCCGATTCAGAGCGGTGGGCGACCTGCCAGTGGCGACGCGAGCCAGTTCCAGTGTCGTCATGCTGCATCACCCATTGCTGTTGGAAGGACCGTCAGCCACAAGCGATTTTGTGACAGCACTTGACAAGATCGCCAAGCACGCGAGGATTCTATGCGACTCCCCTTTGCCCGCTGCTGCGACCGAGGAATGACCCGATGGATTTCGCCGTGAAATGGACTGAGGGGCTCTCGTACATGGCCTTTCAGGAGAAGTATGGAACGCCCGACCAGCGTCGTCGCTGGCAGGACTTCTTCGATTGCGTTTCGCTGACTGAACCGCAGCGGGCGTTACTCGGGTCGTTCACACGCAAGATGCAGGTGCTGGTCCTCGCGGGCACTTGGTGCGGAGATTGCGTCAACCAATGTCCGATGTTCGAACACTTCGCACAGGCTTGCCCTCAACTCGACATCCGCTACTTCGATCGCGATGCGAATCCTGACTTGGCCGCGGCGATGTCAATCTGCGGAGGAGCCCGTGTGCCCTCAGTAGTGTTTCTCAGCGAAGACGGACATGTGTGCGGGCGCTATGGCGACCGCACTCTCTCCAAGTATCGCAGCCTGATCTCCACACTTTCCGGAGCCGCTTGTTCGACCGGAATAGCACTGGCTGATGACCTCACACTGTCGGTGCTCCAAGACTGGCTCGATGAGTTTGAACGGATCCAGTGGATGCTGCGTACATCGGGCCGACTGCGGCAACTGCATGGTGATTGAGGATGTCCGCAACGCCTCCAAATACGCGGCAAGAACATCACTTCCCACAGACTGGCATTCGTCGCCTGGGTCTCCCGAACTAGCCTTCTGCCAACCAGCGGCTGGCATCCTTCGCGAAGTAGGTCAGTATCATATCTGCCCCGGCCCGGCGGATACTGGTCAGAATCTCCAGGGCCACTCGCTGCTCGTCGATCCAGCCATTTGCAGCTGCGGCCTTGACCATCGCATATTCCCCGCTGACGTTATAAGCCGCGAGAGGGACTTCCGGGTGAGCGTCCTTCACCCGGCGGATGATATCGAGATAGCTCAGTGCTGGCTTCACCATCAGCAAGTCAGCCCCTTCGGCGAGGTCGAGGGCCACCTCGCGGAGGGCTTCGGCTCCATTAGCCGGGTCCATCTGATAGGT
>JANOKO010001363.1:0-1468 GCA_031419335.1 Planctomycetota bacterium | reverse complement strand
ACACCTTCCGCTGCCGCGACGAAGGGATATTGAGCGCCTTGCGGTACTTTGTCACAGTTCGACGGGCGAGAGTGTAGCCGTGGGCTTTGAGGGCTTCGACGATGTCGTCGTCGCTCATCGGGTTCGACTTATTCTCGGCTTCCACGACTTCTTTGAGCTTGATCCGGATGATGTCCCAGGCGACATCCTCACCGTCGTCGGTCTTGGTGCCTCCCCCGAAAAACCTCTTCAGAGGGAAGATCCCACGTGGTGTGACGATGTGCTTGTCATCGACAGCTCGTGAAACCGTCGTCACGTGGACATGGACCACATCGGCAACGTCCTGCATCTTGAGGGGGATGATCGCTTCAGGGCCGGACTCCAGGAAATCTTTCTGACGATTGACGATCTCTTGAGCCACCTTCTTTAAGGTGTCATAGCGCTGTGCAATCGAGTCGATCAGCCAGCGGGCCGACTCCACTTTGCGCTTGATGAACTCCTTCGTCTTCTGGTCGGGATTCCCTTCCAACATCCGGAGGTAGCGCTTACTGATTCGCAGCTCAGGGACGAATTCTTCGATCAATGAGACGACCCAGTGACCCAGGTCGTCCTTGTCGACTTTCAGGTCGGGTGTCACGCGCTGAGCTGTCTCTTTCACGAACCCTTTTCCGGGGTACGGGTCGAGGGTACGCATTTGATCCATCGTCGATTTGATTTGGTCCAACGAGTACCCGGTTTTGCGCTCGATCAACGGCAAACGATTCTGGAGCAAGTCCTCAAAGTGGCAAGAGATCAGTGTGATCATCGATTCTCGCAGCGGCGAGTCCGGCTTGATCTGGAGCAGTAAGCACTCCTTCAGATCGCGGGCTCCGATGCCCGGTGGGTCGAGCTTCTGGATGAGCTGGAGGACTTTCTCGGCCTTGGTGAGGGTCATGGTCGAGCCGAACACCTGGCACAACTCCGGCAGCGAGCTTTGCAGTCTTCCGTTGTCATCCAGATTCTGGATCAGGTATTCCCCAAAGGCCCGCTCTTCGGGGGGGACAACGAAGTAGTGGAATTGGTCGACAAGGTAATCGCACAAAGTCTGCGGACGGTTTTCCGCATTGGACATGGTATCGTGCTGGCGGTCGGAATCAGCGTCCATCTGGTTGCCGCTGGGCCGAGATCCGCCGGAGTCATTGTCATCCGGCCAATCCTGGGAGATCTCGACCAACCGCTCGAAGTCGCTGGCGTTGTTGTCTTCTTTGCCCGCGACGAGTTCCTGGCGATCGATCTCGAGACGGGGGGCAACCTCGAAGGGGTCGCCGCTGTTGTCGACGTGATCGGCGTCGAATTGGCCTTCGTCGGTTTTACGCTCGACCTGTTCGAGGCACACATTTTCCGCCAGTTCTTGGTCGATTCGTTCCTGGAGTGCCATTAAGGGCAGTTGCAGGATTTCCATCGATTGGATCATGCGCGGCGCCAGCTTCATTTGCTGGGACATCCGCAT
>JANOKO010001362.1:0-3268 GCA_031419335.1 Planctomycetota bacterium | reverse complement strand
GGGAGGCAAATACTACCCGAATCTTCCCCCCACGCAAGCGTGTGGCCGGGGTATTTTTGAAGACTCCCCATGATTTTGGCCACCACACGCTGCGTGAGGTGAAAGCCCCGCGCAGGTTGTGGGTAGCGATCACACTAGAGTTTGGGCCGTTCGCGGGGCTTTGCTGGAGGCCCCACGGGCTGGCGTCGCATTTGCTCCTCGTCGGCTAAGAGCAGGCGGGCCACCTCTGCGTCATCCAGTCCTCGCGCGTCCATCCCCGGAAGGACCGGACGAGCGCCTTCACGCCAAGACCACCCCATGTCCATTCGAAGTTCATTCTCTGCCAACTTCGCCCAGGGGGTTCCCGGGTGTTCGTCCACGACCCGCTGCAGGTACTTCTTGGCCTTCTCGGAAATCTTCTTCACATCAATCGAGTCGACTTGCTCAGAGGGAGCAAGCCGCCATTCGTTGCTATTAGGCTGTGTGAAGGTTTTCGGCGTGGACCGCATAACAGCCAACATGTTGTTGTAGCCGAAATACCTGGCTCGGAGGGCCAGCAACCGCCCCATTGCCAAATCGTAGGCGGCCCGCCAGCGCGGCTCGCGGATCTTTTCACGATCCTTTTCCGCCGATTCCAACCCGGAGAGCAGCCGCTTGAGTTCGTAATCCACCGCAGCCACGGGCTTCTGTGCCTCTACGATTTCCGTACGCAGTACATTATCGTTGTAGGCACCGAAGACCATCGTTGGGACCGGCAGGTTGCGAACCCCGCCGCCCTCTTTGTAGGTCAACTCAGCTGTCGAGACCAGTGCGGACTTCGCGGCGTTCTTGCGTACCTCTTCTTCAGCCAATCGTCGCGGGCGATAATCGGGTGAGTAGTTCAGCATGATCTCTTTATCAAACTTCGGACCACGGCTCTCCTCGGAAATCAGGTATATCCCCCCTGTCTCGGCACACAATCGAGTCAAGGCATAGGGCCCGTAGCTGGCGGACATGAGATTCATCCGCCAATCATTCCCATCCCCCCAACTGGGAAGCTGAAGCCCTTCGGGCAGCACTGTTTCCGGTCCTTGATCGACGGGAAGGTATTCTTCAAACCCATCCTCGTACACCCACCGCACGAATCCTTGTTTCTGGCCGAAAATTGCGGCGTTCCCGACTGTGAACACGCGGGTTTTCGCTCGCTTACAACTGGCAATAACGTTTTCCAAGTGCTGGTCGGCATCGTCCCCGCGTTCGTCGGTCACGATGAACACCATTCTGTTCCAAGTGCCCTCGCTCTTGCGGAATGTTCTCCACTTTTCGACGGCTGTCCCCACAGCCTCAAACGAGACCTCTTTTCCCGACGAGTCATCGGGGATTTTTTGAACGACTTCCAGGAGTGGTCCCACATCCTGAACGGGTTCAGGCGTCAGAATGTTGACTTTTTCCCCAAAGGACACCACAGCTGTGTAGAGTCCGTCGGTCGCATGCTCTTGTTCCAATTGCTTGTATACGGAATCGAAACGTTTGGCGATTTCATTCCGGCGTTCCTTCATCGACCCGGAGGCATCCATAACCCAAATCACAAGCGTCTGCCGTTCTTTGAGAGACTGACGGATCTCAAATGTCAGGCGGTCCATGACGCCTTTCGCTCCCCCGGACACTTTGTCACTCACAGAAGTGCCGCGACCGTTGACGATCGTTTCGGTGAAATCGGTGTTTTCCGGAAGCGTGATTTCACTGGCAATCAGTTGTGGGATGTCAGGATTGACGACTTCTTCGACGGCTTGCTGGAGTGGCTGGCCGCCGCCGTTCTGGGAAGAGATCCCCGCCGCCGAAGCAGACGGGGAGATTGCCAGAACGTCACCCTCCTGGCCCACTTGATCGTTGACCACGGCGTTGAGGAAGACCGCTTCCGGCTCGATCACCTCGTCCATGATGCTGAGGATTTCCATCGCCGGCTTGTCAGTCTTGACGGTCATCGCGACGAAATGGCAAGAGAGTAGTACTGCCCCATTCAGAAGCAGACTGATGCCCCAGGCTGGCATGTCACGTCGCATATTGCTCATTGGACGAACTCCCGACTATTCAGATGGGGAAGAGTTGCGTCCTCGATGAGAGCGCGAAACCTCCCCGACACCACCTTGAGTCTACCCTCGACATTCTCGACCGGCAATGGAATTCCCGGTGGGAAGCCTGTCGCGACCCATTTTCCTCGAACTTCCCGATCCGTGTGTGATGTCGGACACCTCTTGATCAGATGCACCGACATGCCGGTATTCCAGGCGAAAACGACCCACTGTGAGTCACCGCTGGAATCGCAGTCCTATGCGTATCAATCCGGACTTTCGGGATAATTCCAGCTAGAAATCAATCCAGACGCCACCACCCAGCAAACGCTCGTGCTGACCGGGGAATGAGTACTGCAAGGCTGGGCCGGAGTAATACTGCATCCCGAGTCGCACAACATGAGGGGATTCGGAACCCCGCCACTGCCAACCCGCCTGGCAATTGACGCTGGTGGTATAGTCAAAATCCTCGCGTGTGTGGCCATTGATCGCCGCGAAGGGAGCCCCATGCAGACCGAATACCATTGGGCTGTATTGCATTCCGTACTGGAATTCCAGGGGTTTGGCTCCGTCTTCCGCACTCAGAGCATACGCGATTTCTCCATAGACCTGCCAAGCGTCGGTGAGCTCGTAAGTGGCTCCCGTGACGGTAGAATCTCGCACATAGTTGTACCGAGTGATCAGCGGGTTCGCGATTACGATCTCGTCGCCCAGATGAGAACTCAAATGGTAATAGCCAGCCTTGATGTGCCAGCGGTCAAAAGCCCAAGTCGACAGCAATCCTGCGCGATAGTCGGTGGCCTCCAGCATCGTCGATTCCGTACCCGGCAGCACTCGGGCCAGGGCTGCCCCCTCCAGGTCCAGTTGCCAGCCTTGGGGGCGCATGGCTCCAATTGTTCCATGCCGCAGCAATCCCACTTTGGCTCCGAGCGTGTTCTCCCACACGGTGCGGCCCGACTGATCCTTGGTCCAAACAGACGCCAAGCGGGGTTCCTTTTCGCCAGCCAGATAAGAACGGTACATGAGCCCCGAGGGCATCACCTGCCACGTTTCGGCAGCATAAGCGTCCTGATTGAAGCCTGGGTCGAAGTAGTCTCGCTGCTCGGCAAGGGGCAACGGGTGTGCTTCGTTGAGGGCCTCTGTGAGTGGAGCACTACCGGGCGCTCGACCCGGATCGTCGGGAGAAGCCTCTCCAAACTCTTCAAAGAGTGGCTCCGCGATCTCGCCCTCTTCCGCTG
>JANOKO010001361.1:0-3461 GCA_031419335.1 Planctomycetota bacterium | reverse complement strand
GCGCCGCAAACACGACGGCCCCCCCGGCCCCGAAGTGATGTGGCGCGGCCTCCGCCGCGTCTTCGACTTCAGCCTGGCCTGGGCCACGTACCATGCCCTGGAAGGCAAGACTTGTGTATAAGGATGAGAGCGGAGCTTGGGACCGAGAGTCTGATCGCGACTACGGCGTCTTCTCGGCGAACTCCCCGGCATCGTACGCGGCCCAGAACGTGGCGGGGGAGCGAACGGGGGCATTGCCTTCGAATTCGATATCGAGTTCGCGGAGCGTGGGAATTGCGCGCACGATATCGATGCCCTCGGTGATGCGAGACGGCGTGAAGATCAGCCGCTCGAGCGCCATCCCCTCCAGCGGACGCAGGTCGGTGATCGGCGTCCCCGCGATGTTGAGCCGCTTCAGTGATCTCAGTTGCGAGACGACAGCGAGATTCGCTACTGCCGTCCCCTGAATATCAAGGCTCGCGAGTTTCAGTTCCAACAACGGGCTGAGGTCCGTCACCTTCGTATCGCGCAGCCAGAGTGTCTCCAGCGGCAACCCCTTCAGCGGAGTCAAATCGGTGACACCCGTCTGGCACAGGTTCAGTTCTCGCAGTGGCATCCCGACCAGCGGAGACAGATCGCTGACTTTCGACTCGCGGCACCAGAGCGTCGTCAGCGACATGCCGGTAAGCGGAGCCAAGCTCTCGACCGGGGCCTTCTCGAACCACAAATGTTCCAGCGGCATGCCCTCTAATGCTGCCAGGCTCTTGACCTGCGTTTGAGACAGATCCAACTGACGGAGTTTCATCCCGACCAGTGGTGCGAGGTCCGCCACCGGCGTTTCGCTGATGTCGAGTTCCTTCAGTGGCATCCCAGTCAACGGGGACAAATCGGTCACTTTGGTCTGCTTCAGTTGCAGGGCTTCCAGTGGCATGTCCCTGATCGGCGTGAGGTCCGTGATCGGATTCGCCAACAGATTCAAGTTCCTCAACAGCAGCCCATGCAGCGCGGAAATGTCGCTCACTCCTGACTCGGTCAGATCCGCTCCAATGAACTTTCCAGCCACCTTCTCGAACCGGGCATTCGAACTGGCTCCGAGCTTCTCGCGGAGCTGCGAAGCCGTGAGCGGGCGAACTCCCTCTGTGGGGGAGTCGGTGGCGGCCGCCTCTGGTGCGGACTTTGATGTCGGCTCCGGCGGCGCGGTTTCACTGCACCCCACGAAGAGGAGCAGCAGGGTTAGAAGCCGAACGAGATACAAATTGCGATCAGGCATGGGGGACTCTGGCAACAAATGGGGGCAGAGATCGTCGTCTTTTTCTCCGAAAAAGACGTACTTTGGGACACTCCACGTCAATGCCAACTGGTTCTGGCTTGCAGCGATTCAACGTTGCCGAATTCTTCGAATCCGGTGTCTGGCGGTGCCCAGTGGCGAGGACAGTCAACCACAGTGCAGTCGCGAAACGTGGGTTCCCCCTGCTGCCAGCGAGTCTCGCTGGGCGGATGCCGAATCATCGGACTCGGAGAGTCCGGCGACTTTGTCCTTCAGCAAGAGTGTCAACATGGACGCACTTTTGCGGAGCAAAAGGCGACACAGTCGGTGCGATTGGGCCTGCGCCCTCACACAGCTTGTTCCACTCCAGGAATGGCCTCACTCACTGAATGCGAGTCGCAGCGCGACATCGCCTACTCTGAGCGGGCCGCCGTCAGGAAATCCTGCACGAGTTGTGGAGACTTCTTGGCGCGTTCGGACTCGACTCCACTGGCGGTATCGACTCCGAATGGACGCACCATGCGGCAAGCCTCTGCAACATTCTGGGGGGTGAGTCCACCCGCGAGGATCAGCCGAGGCCACTCGGCTTTCCACTGCGTGAGTGCAGTCCATGGGGCGATTTGACCAGTCCCCCCGAATTCGGTCGCATGCCAGGCATCGACGAGGCAGGCCCACGGTCGGACACCGCGATAAGCGAGGGCGGCGAGATCCTGCTTGATCGGGTCGAGCGAGGGCACCGCCAGTCGATACACGCGAATGATCGACTGCTCTTTGAGCAGCGCCACGATATCGGGAGACTCGTCCCCGTGCAGTTGGACGTGGGTGAGGCCGACATCTCGGACGATCTTGCGTATTTCGGTCGGTGTGTGATTCACGAAGACTCCGACGGAAGCCACCGACACGGGCAGCAATCGCCGCAATTCCCTCGCTTGGAGCCAATTGACCACGCGCGGCGACTTCTTGAAGAAGTTGAGCCCAATGGCGTCGGGATGTCCGAGGGCGAGCGATTCACGCAGGGGGTCGGGATCATTCCACCCGCAGATTTTAACCCACATCAGAGGACTCTCCGGTGGCAGGCCGCGCCGATTCGTTCGCGGAGGATGGTGTAGGAGGGGCCACTCGACTGTGCCGCTGATCGATAGCCATCGCCAGCACCCCGCTGATCAGCACAGCCCCGACCTCGACTGCAGCCAACAGGGAGCCATGCTTGCGGAGAAAGCGATTGGCGGGTGATGCCTGGTCTCCGAACTGTGTCATCACGCTGGCGAGCGCCGTCCCAAAGAAGAGAAAACCGGTGACAATCACCGCCTTCCAGAAGGGGTTCACGGGCGTCCCATCCGGGCGTGGTTCAGGATGTGAGGGGGTGTCATCAGGCATGTGTGGCTCGGAAGGGTCCGATTGTACGAACGCCGCCCGTTGAAATCCATGTGTGCCTCATGATCTCCCGGGCTGGGTGTGTGCATCACGAAAGTAGGCAGCAGAAGAAATTCAACACGGAGGCACGGTGACACGGAGAAAACCAGTATCGCGGCCACTGGCCAAGGCTCCACGAAGACGATTCGCCAGAAGTTGGTCCGCTGATGATTGTCCTCCGCTCAGCCACCCTCGCGAGAAACCTTCCGGATATCCTCCAAGTACATTGCTCCGTGCCTCCGTGCCTCCGTGCCTCCGTGCCTCCGTGGTCAATTCCTGCCTACTTTTCTGATGCACACACGCCAACGCGCGAATGCACACACAGGGCTGGGCGGGCGGGCCTTCGATGCGTATCATTCCCGCAGCCCGTTGAAACACCGGGCAGAACTTTGTGTTTTTCATCAATGGGTCCACTTCAGACCACTCGGTGAAGGCAGTCGAATCTCCGTGTTTCTTCCATGCAGTTTCGGGGCACGTCTCCGCTGAACATGAACCCTTCGGGACAGAACAACGACAAAATGCGGCGGCGGATCATCTTCGAGTCCGCTCGACTGATGTACTCACGTCGGGAATCCGAATACTACACCGCCAAGCTGAAGGCCGCCCGCAAGATCTGTGGCGGATGGGTCAAGCCGAGGGATTTGCCCTCGAACGCCGAGATTCGTGATGAGATTCTGAAGCTGTCCCACTTGTATGAGGGGGAGAACCGGCTGAAGCATCTGCGCGAGATGCGACTGACCGCGCTGGGGGTCATGCGGCTACTCAAAAAGTACAAGCCCCGGCTGATCGGCAGTACGCTGAC
>JANOKO010001360.1:0-1172 GCA_031419335.1 Planctomycetota bacterium | reverse complement strand
GTCGGCATGGACGCTGCCGGCTATCAACAACAATATCAGCAGGCTTCTACCAATCGCGGACATGATTCCGCTCCGGGCCGGCACGCAGACGCTCATTCATCCGCCGTTGTTGCAATAATCGCTGGGCCGTCAGTTCCAGATACGCGTCCGTCTGCTGCGGCGTCAACGGCACTAGCACACTATCATCTTTGATCACCGGCAGCGTCCCGGCCCCCGGCATCGGCGGCCCCATCGGGTTGCCATTCGCCGCGGTGCCGTTCGTGGTATTGCCGGACTTGAACGGTGTGGCTTTCGCTTTCGGATTCGTCTCCATTAGAGCTTTGTCCAGCTCTAAGATTCGTTCGGACTGCTCCTTGTTGAGAGCTTCGGCAATTCGCCGGTGAGGGGTGTGACGGCAATCGGGAGCACGGCAGCCTCCGGGAGTTTCGCAGCCTTTTCCCTCAACCGGTTCGCGAACTTCTCGACGCCAATGATCGCCCGGCGATGCGTGCCATGGCCGATCGGGTCGATGGCGTCGCGGGAAGTGACCTCGAAGTCGATCAGTTTGCCCTCGACAGCTGTCACGCGAGCCTCAGCGGTGACCGTGGCTCCCAAGGGAGTGGCTGCGAGGTGTTCGACCTGGACTGTGACGCCGACAGATTCTTCGCCGGGTTCGAGGAACGGCCGCAGCAGTTCGCGGGCGGCATGCTCCATCAGATTGATCATCGCCGGAGTCGAGAACACCACCGCCCCCCGCTGCTGTTCGGCGGCGAGGTGAATGGAGTTCTCAGGTGTGGCCTGCCACTGGAGGGTGGCCACCAGGCCGGGTATCAATCCGGGGCGCATGGGAGGGGCTCGGGGGAGGGCTGATGGCTCATGGCCAGAGAGGAACCCTTCTGGCCATCAGCCATTCGCCAAAATACGAATGGCCGATCCTCTGCCTGACGGAGAGAACCGGCCACGTAGTCATAATGTGGATGAGACTCGACTAGAAGTCGCCGTCAGCGGGCTCTTCGTCTTCTTCGAGGTCATCATCGTCCTCGTCGTCATCGTCGAAGTCGCCATCATCATCGAAGTCGTCGTCGTCGAACTCCTCATCATCGACATCATCGTCGTCGAGTTCTTCGTCATCGAGTTCTTCGTCGTCGAAGTCATCGTCTTCATCATCGTCGGCGTCGTCCTCGTCATCCAGC
>JANOKO010001359.1:0-1019 GCA_031419335.1 Planctomycetota bacterium | reverse complement strand
CCTGGTCCCCCTGCTCCTGGAATTTCATTTTCCACGATCGCAACAACGTCTGGTTCACCCCCAACCTCCGGGCCGCCTCCGCCACCGACAACCCCTCGCGCGCAATCAGTTCCACGGCCTCTCGCTTGAACTGCGACGTATGCGTCCGACGCCCCGAGGGCGACTTCGATGGGATGACTGACTTCATTGGAGCAACTGACTTCTTGGACTTCACGGACATGCGACGATCTCCTCACGGGATAGGATACTCCCCATTTCCCGCGCCCACGAAGCGTGGGGAAGTCCATCTTGGCCAGCGGACGTTTCCGCTCTTCATCGAACTTGTCGATCACGCCCGACGCCAGTCGCTCTGTCTTCTTCACCAGTTCGTTGAGCATGGCCTGGGCAGCGGTCTTGTCGATCGCGAGGGGGACGCGGCGCTCCATGCCGTTCTCATCCTTGAGGCGGCCCCACCATTTCTTGGCTTTCGCTTTCACCCGGTCCCCGGTCTTGGGGTCGGTGATGATAATCGGTTTGCGGTACAGACTGGCCATCGTGGGTTGGTTGTCCTTTCTCGGAAGTGGATCGCGGAAACTCTCCGCGCGAGACACAGTGGGCCGTGTGTCGCCAGACAACTCAAGTCGGTTTCGAGGACTTCTTCGGTCGGGATTCCCAGACCGCACGACGCGGGCAACCAGCCTCGATCCACGCTTGCAGTTCTGTGACTCGCCACATCACAGAACGACCAATCCGCATGGGACGAGGAACCCATCCAGCGGAGTCCCAAGCCCACCACGTGCGAATCGACTTGCCACACATCCGTGCCGCATCGCAGGCCGGGATGAGCAGCACCGGCGGCGTGACTTCGGTCTCGATGATGGCGAGCGGGGTTTCTGATAGGACTTCCATACGCATCCTTCAAACGCAGACAGCCGCCCAGGATGCGGGCGGCTGTGGGTCTGGAACTGGTCAGCCTGTCTGGGCGTTAGCTATTGATTGAATAGTGTCGTTTCGTCTCCGCCCGTTGCATCGCCTGAAAC
>JANOKO010001358.1:0-16604 GCA_031419335.1 Planctomycetota bacterium | reverse complement strand
GACACCAACGTCTTGCTCGATATCGCCACGGCGGATGCGACTTGGCTGGCTTGGTCAGAAGAACAGTTGCGAACCGCAGCTGCACAGGGACTGATTTCGATCAATCCCATTAACTATGCGGAGTTGGCACCGGCCTTCTCGTCACCACAGGATCTTGACCATTGGCTTGATCCCGCCCTGTTTCAACGACTCCCCCTGCCCTACTCGGCGGGTTGGCTCGCGGCACAAGCGTACTTGAAATATCGAACGTCGGGTGGCACGAGAGGTTCTCCGCTGCCAGATTTTTACATCGGCGCACACGCCGAATCCGAGGGCATGACCCTCGTGACTCGTGACGTGACTCGCTATCGCACCTACTTCCCCAATCTGAGACTAGTGGCCCCCACGTAGGGTGGCCCGCAGGTGGCTCGGACGCAGCGTTGTGCGTCTGGGTCAAATCTTCGAGGCTATCAGCCGAGATTGACATCGTGTGCCACATCCGCAATCCTCGCCGTTGTTGCCACACCCCCACGGAGAAGCCGGAATGGAATCCGATGTGCTGTTGCAAATCGATGGCCTCAAGACCTACTTCCACGGCGGTTCCGGGGTGGTCAAGGCGGTCGATGATCTGACGCTGACCCTCCGGAAGGGGCAGACGATTGGCATTGTCGGCGAATCGGGATCGGGAAAGTCGGTGACTTCGTTGAGCATCCTGCGGCTGCTCCCGCCGGCCTCGGCGGAGATCGTGGGCGGCTCGATTTCTTATCTCGGTCGCGATCTAGTGAAGCTCCCCGAGTGGGAGATGCGGAAGCTGCGGGGCAGCGAGATCAGCATGATCTTCCAGGAGCCGGGCACCTCGCTGAACCCGGTGTTCACGGTCGGGGAGCAGGTGATTGAGGTCATCCGCCTGCACAAGAAGGTCTCCCGCGAAATCGCGACCTTGCGAACCATTGAGCTGTTCACAGAGGTCGGCATCCCCGACCCGGAGTCCCGTCTGCACAGCTACCCGCACGAGATGTCGGGCGGCCAGAAGCAGCGGGTGATGATCGCGATGGCGCTGGCTTGTAACCCGGAGTTGCTGATCGCAGATGAGCCGACAACGGCTCTCGACGTGACCATCCAGCGGCAGATTCTGGACCTGCTGGCCAAGCTGCAGGCTGAACGCGGGATGTCGATCCTGTTCATCTCGCACGACCTCGGCGTGATCGCCGAGATCGCGGATGAGGTGGCCGTGATGTATCGCGGGAAACTCGTCGAGTACGGGCCGGTCGAGAAGATTTTCCTTTCTCCCCAGCACCCCTATACGAAGGGGTTGCTGGCCTGCCGACCGCGACTCGACACGCCGTACCGCCACCTGCCGACGGTGGGGGACTTCATGGATGTGGCCGGGGACACGGAGTCGGGTTGGACGCTGACCGAGAAGACCGTCGACCCGGCGAAGTTTCGCGAGCTGACCTCCGTGGGGCGTGGGCGGCTGTATCACCCGCAGGTGAAGATCACGGGCGAGGCGGCGCGCGGGCTGCCGCAGGACGCTCAAGTGGTCGCGCCGAACCAGAAGCCGATCCTGGTCGTGGAAGGACTGGAGGTCCACTTCCCGATCAAGCGCGGGCTGTTCCGCCGCACGGTCGGCCACATCAAGGCGGTCGACGGGATCTCGTTCGAGGTCTACCCGCGCCAGACGCTGGGGCTGGTCGGCGAGTCCGGTTGCGGCAAAACCACGACCGGTCGGGCACTGGTCCAGATGGTGCGACCGACCGGGGGGCATGTGACGTACGACGGAGAGGACATTACCCAACTCCGGGGCCAGCGGCTGCACGACTTTCGCGGAAAGGTGCAGTACATCTTCCAAGACCCGTATAGCTCACTGAACCCGCGACTGACCGTGTCGGCGATGCTCACCGACGTGATGCAGGCCCACAATCGAGGCACCAACCGCCGTGATCGCCGCAACAAAGCCGCAGCCCTGTTGAGTGAGGTCGGCCTGGATGCCGTGCATCTGGACCGCTACCCGCTCGAGTTTTCCGGCGGTCAGCGGCAGCGAGTCTCGATAGCGAGGGCTCTGGCCGCCGAGCCGGAGTTCATCATCTGCGACGAGTCGGTCTCGGCGCTCGATGTCTCAGTGCAGGCCCAAGTACTCAACCTGCTCAAGCACCTGCAAGAGACTCGCGGGCTGACCTACATCTTCATCAGCCACGATCTGAGCGTGGTCAAGTTCATGTCCGACATGATGGCGGTGATGAACGCGGGCGAGATCGTCGAGTTCGGCCCATCTGACCGGATCTACTCTGACCCTCAAAACGAATACACCCGCAAGCTGATCGCCTCGATCCCGGATGCGTCGATTGATACGCTGCGGTCACGGATTCGGGAGCGTTCGAAAAAGCGGCTCAGTGGCTCCCGTTCTCCCTGAGACAGCGGCGGCGATGCACAGGCCGTTCGGCTCGTTCGTCCTTCCCCGATGCACACTTCGTTGATCCTCATCCCCTCGCAGAAGGCATCATGCTGAAACGCCCCCTCGGTCGCACGGGACTGGAACTGCCGATTCTCTCGTTCGGAGCTTCATCGCTCGGCCAGGAGTTTCGACAAGTCAATATCGGCGAAGCCCTGAAAAGTGTGCCGACCGCGATCGAGTGCGGGCTGAACTTTATCGACACGTCTCCGTTCTATGGACGCGGCATGTCGGAGGTTCTGCTCGGGGTCGCCTTGCGGGGCATTCCGCGTGAGAGCTACATCCTGGGCACGAAGCTGGGGAGGTACAGTGGCAAGCATTTCGACTTTTCAGCGCGTCGAGTGGCCGAGAGCGTCGACATCAGCCTGGAACGTCTGGGTGTGGAATACCTCGACATCATGCTGTGCCATGACCTGGAGTTCGTCGAGATGTCGCAGATCGTCGAGGAGACGCTCCCCGCCCTGCGCGAGCAGCAGAAGCTCGGCAAGGTGAAGTTCGTCGGCGTCAGCGGCTATCCGATGAAGATGTTCCGCTACGTCCTCGACAGGGCTCCGCTGGATGTGGTTCTGTCGTACAACCATTACACGCTCCAGAACACCATGTTCGGCGACCTGATTCCCTACCTGAAAGAGAAGGGAGTCGGCATCATGAACGCCGCCCCGTTCTCAGCTCGACTATTGACCAATGACCCGCTGCCGCCGTGGCACAAGGCGACCCCGTTCGTGCGCGAGACGGCGAAAAAGGCTGCCGACTTCTGCACGAAGCAAGGGGTCGACATCGCCCAACTGGCCCTGCAGTTCTCGGTGGCGAACCCCGAGATCAGTACCTGCATTACCGGCAGTGCGAACCCGGTTCGCATCCGCCAGTGGGCCGAGTGGGTCCAGAAACCGCTCGACACTCAACTCCTCGCCGATGTGCAAGCGATCCTCCAGCCGATCCACAACTGGTACTACACCGAAGGCCGCCCCGAGAATAACGACCCGCCGTGTGAGACATGAGAGTCTGAATGTCCAGAAAGCCTCAGCTTGGCCTGGTGAAACGGGCGGATGTTGGGGGAATGGAGTGGTGGGGAATGGGCAAGTCTGTTGCGGTCCCTGCCCCCAGAACGGGCGAGCCCGCCTCTCCAGAGGGCCATTGACGAGAGCAGAATAGGGTTGGAATGGCCCTCAACACACATCGAGAGGAGGATGGGAACACTAATCTTCGCTAATCCAAGCCAAGATCAGCGTTGATTAGCGAAGATTAGTGTTCCCAAACTCCGGTCTGGTCACGGTTGAGTATCCCGGATCAGCGGAGCGACATCGCGGGCAATGAACCGGCTCATCGTGATCGACAGATGCCCGCCCCAGTGGCCGGTGGCCAGCATGTTCCACTGATACCCGACATTGCGCAAGGCGACCGCATCGGACAGCGTGGCCTCCTGGACCACGGGGGCGGTGAACCCCAAGTTCCCCGCTGCGACACAATGCCTGCCATCGGTCGTGCCGAACAACAGCGTGGCGACTCCCAGAAACAACACGTCGCCATGCGAGCAGAAGTTCCAAATCCCGCGCTCGGTTCGCGAGACGGCGACCTTCAGCGAATAGCCCCGCGACAGGGCTGGAACCAACATGATCCCTCCGGTGATCTGGCGACCTGGCTCCAGGGCCTCCAGGGTATAGGCCACCATCGATCCGCCGCCCGAATGCCCGACCAGATGCACGGGTCGTCCAGGGTACTCCTGCTGGTAACCCGCAATCTTCCCCGCCAGCAGAGTGGCCTGTTCAAAATGATGCTTCCGAGACCGCAAGCTCCACAGTTGCCAGAGCGGGCCAAGGGTCCAGTCGTAGATCTCAATCGCGTGAGTGACGCCGCCAAGAGCAAGCCCGTGCGCAATGCGGCGATTGAGATGGCTATACCCCTCGATCCCCGGCAAGACGATGACCAGTCCTCGATCCATTCGATCTGCGGTTCGCAGGTCCGCCCATGCAAGTTGTGAGGTCACACCAGTTCATCCTGTTTCTTGGCAAACCAATTCGGAATCATCCGCCGACACAGCCAGTTCCAGCCCCACGCGAGCGGAAGCAGAATCACCGGTCCCAGCCACGGATGAACTTGGACGGAAAACGGCACGCAGACAACCAGCATCGCGATCACTGCCGCAATCAACCCCAGTCCAGTCAATATCCCCGAGAACGAAAACGGCACGAGCGGCGACAACACAAAGAACGGCCCGCTGGCCTGTAGCAGAATCGCCCCGCCACAGATGACCGGAGCCAAGTCCATTGGAGCATAGATCAGACAGCCCACCAAGCACGCCATATACAGGAATAAATCGGGGTGCGTCAGCTTCCACGCACCGCGTCCCCAGCCGTCGCAGAGTTCGATCGGGGAGTGCGGAGTCATTAGTAGGGCCGGGAGGGTCTTGGCTTTGATCTCCTTTTGCAGACAGTCACTGACCTTACCGATACCGACGAACATCATGATTCCGGTCGTGATGACCAACAGCATCATCCCTATGCCGCGATATCCCGGGTCGTTCAATGAGACCAACACGAGCACAATCAGCAGGCAGGCCACGATTCCCATCGAGCGAACCAAAAGATTCTGGCGTCCGTCGCTGTGAACGTAATACGCTTGCCAGGCGAGTCCGTCGTCCCAGATCGGTCGGCTGGGGCGGGACTTCGACTTCGAGGGGCGGAGCGGCTGCGGGGTGTTCTCGGGGGTGGGAGGCACCTCGGCGTCGTCGAGGCAGGTGTAGTAAACTCTTTTCCAAGCCCACAAACTCCAGGCCGCAATCCCGAATTGCAGCACCAGTGGCCACAGGAAAACACCCGAAGGTGATTTGTCTTTCAAGGAGTAATACAGACAGGAAGTCGTGCGCCCATAACGCAACTGATCCAGTGCGTATTCGACGGACAGCGGCACATTGTACCGGGTTAAGGAATGCACAACTGCCACCAGCAAGGAGGGCAGCATCAGCGCGAAGTCCAGGAGCGGCGGCAGTAGAAACACCATCCGCGAAGTCGCCCGATCCGGTGAGTAATGCCCCACAAGCAACCCCGCACAGACCGTCATGCCGAACAGCCCGAGCAGCAACGCTTCGACCTGCAAGATCTGATGCAGCGTCGTCCCACCCAGATAGTACGCCAGCACCAGCAGCGGCACCCGAACGAGCCACACGCTCAGGAACGACACGGCCACGAGCAGGAGTCGCACCAGCACCACTTGTCTCGATGCGATGCCTGACAGGTACAGCAGCCCGACCAGTCCACTGGCCCTGTCACCCGCAATGTCCCCTGAGAGCCGAATCCCCAGCAACACGGCCATCGAAGCATGCACGACGGTCATGGCACTGAGTAGCGCTTTTCCCGGCTCATGTGAATTCAGCTTGTACACCAAGACTAAGTTGGAAAACGCAAACCCCGCATACAACACGCGGATCACCGTCGAGTCCATCCGCCGAGACTCGCGGGGCACCTGGGAGGCAAACAGCAATAACGCTCGGGACAGCATCACTTGATCTTCTGTTGGTTCAGTGATGGATGGCGTGTAAAAGTAGCAGAATTCGTAAGAATTCTGCTGAACGGGTACGACCTTGACTGCCAACCAGCAGAAGTCGTACGACTTCTGCTACAGCGAGGTCAAATATCCTGCCCCGTGAGCCGGGCCACCTCGTACACGTCCTTATCCCCTCTCCCCGACAGGCACACGACGATCACATCGCTCGGCGAACGCTTCTTGGCGTTCTCGATGGCTTGGGCGATGGCGTGGGAGCTTTCGATAGCGGGGAGGATGCCTTCTTGTCTTGCGACCAACTGATACGTCGCGAGGGCCGCATCGTCTTCACACGCGGTGTAGGTCACGCGGCCCGTATCTTTCCAATAGCTGTGCTCGGGGCCGACGCCGGGGTAGTCGAGGCCAGCGGAGATCGAGTGGACATCCAACGTCTGGCCGTCGTTATCTTGTAGGACGTAGCTGTAGCTGCCGTGGAGGATGCCCTTCACGCCGTAGGTCAGCGGGCTGGCATGGTCGCCGGGGTTCGGGCCACGGCCTCCGGCTTCGACCCCGGTGAGGGCCACGGTGCGGTCCTCGATGAAGGGGTAGAAGATCCCCGCCGAGTTCGAGCCGCCACCGACACAGGCGATCACCTCGTCTGGCAAGCGTCCGAGTTGGTCAAGGCACTGCTGCCGACACTCCTTGCCGATCACGGCTTGGAAGTCGCGGACGATCATCGGGAACGGATGCGGCCCCACGACCGAGCCGAGGATGTAGTGCGTGTCCTCGACGCTGCCCATCCAGTCCCGCATCGCCTCGTTGATCGCATCCCGCAACGTCCGCGACCCGCTCGTCACCGGTCGCACTTCCGCCCCCATCATCCGCATGATGAACACGTTCAGCTTTTGTCGCCGGACATCCTCCTCGCCCATGTAGACCACGCAGGGGAGGCCGAACCGGGCACACGCTGTGGCCGTGGCGACGCCGTGCTGACCGGCTCCCGTTTCGGCGATGACGCGAGTTTTGCCCATCCGCTTGGTGAGCAACACCTGCCCCAGCGTGTTGTTGATCTTGTGCGCCCCGGTGAGGTTCAGATCCTCCCGCTTGAAGTAAATCTGCGCCCCGCCCGCGTACTCAGTCAGCCGCTCCGCGAAGTACAGCGGACTGGGCCGCCCGACGTAGTGCTTGTACAGGTCCGCCAACTCCCGCTGAAACTCCGGGTCCGCCTTGGCCCGCTCGTACTCTTCCGTCAGCTCCTCCAGCGCGTGCATCAGCGTCTCGGGAACAAACCGACGACCGAACTCCCCAAAGCGACCTTGGGCATCGGGAACATTCTTCGAGGCAGCGGCAGCGGGCATGAGGCGGGCCTTGTGTGGCATCAATTCGGCGAGCGGGGCGGCGTCAGCCCCCCGAGTTCTGTGTCGAGACAGGATTATTGCCAGTCCAAGCCAGCGAGTCGAATGGTGGCACGGTTTTTAGGACCGGGATTGGGACAATGCCAAGGGTTCAAGCGCTGAGTGAACTGAGGTCGAAGGACGGATTGGCTGAACATGACTCCTCTATGTTGTCTTCGATCCATGTGTTCAGAGGCCCTCTGTTTTCGAATTTGAAGTTATCTCGTCCGAGGACGCCACAAGGAATCGTGTCAGAGACTCAGCCGCTGCGCCTCCTCACGCTCCTGTGCCCCCCGCCCCCACCTCTGAGTTCCCCTGATCCAGAAGTTGAGGTTCGGCCACAACCAGTGAACCCTTCCGGAGAGTCTTGAATCTGTGAAGCATGCACAAGAGGGCTCAAGTGTCAGTCAGCATCAGCCGATGGCGCTCACCATTGTCTGCATTTCTCTGCACAAGAACGTCTCGTGACAGAGCCACTGACGACAGACGTTCGTCCGTTACCGCCACACTGATGTCCCAATCTCGGCAGATGCTCGTATCGCTGATCTGCGCACTACTGTGCGTGGGACTGCTGATGGTCTATAGCGCCAGTATGACCGCTCGCCCATCGCATGCAGAGGAGTTCTACCTTTCGAAACAGGCCCTCTATTTGCTCTTCGGGCTCGGATTGGGTGGCGTGGCCACCATCATGCCCGCTCGATTTTGGAATCTTGCAGCTCCCTGGGTTTTCGTGGCTGGGGTGGGGCTGCTGGTCCTCGTGCTTTTGCCCGGTATTGGAACTCAAGTGAAGGGATCACGTCGCTGGCTGCGAATGGCAGGAGTCTCGCTCCAGCCGTCGGAATTCATGAAGGTGGCTACCACTCTATTGCTGGCCTGGGGCATGGAACGGCACTGGATTCGGCGTCATGAGTTTCTGCGGGGTACATTTGTGCTGCTGGCCCCGCTGGGAATCGCGGTACTCTTGGTCATGATTGAGCCCGATCTGGGCGCGTCGGTGTTTCTCACTTTGACAGTGTGCTTAGCGCTGTTCATCCGAGGCTGGCCACTGGGAAAGCTGATCGCCATGGGAGCTGTGTTCGCACCTCTCGCCTCGGCCTGGCTGGTGTTGAAGCCGTATCAACTGAGGCGATTGCAAGGCTTCTTGGCCACGTGGACCGACTTTGAGCAGGCTCCGTATCAAGTGCAGCAATCCTTGACGACCCTGGGCGTGGGTGGGGTCACGGGCACCGGACTGGGGGAGGGAACCCAGAAGCTCAGCTTCCTTCCCGAGGCCAACACTGACTTTGTTTTTTCGGTGGTCGGAGAGGAACTCGGGCTGGTCGGGACACTGGGGATTTCACTGCTCTGGCTCTCTCTGTTGTGGGTCGGAGCGAGAGTGATTCGACCACTCCGCCGAGATTCCTTCGAGTACACGGTGGGGTTTGTGCTGCTGGCTCAACTGGTGATGCAAGCCGCCACCAACGTCGCCGTGACGACTGCCATGCTCCCACCCAAGGGGATTGCCCATCCATTTATCAGCTACGGGGGCAGTTCTCTCTGCTCCTCGCTGCTGTCGATTGGGATCCTGCTGAGTGTGTCGCGAGTTCCCCAGAGTGATCTGCTCCCGCCGGTCGGGCACAGCTGCGAATGACGCATCAAGCCGTCAGCGTCCGGTGTTCCCGGAATGGGGCGCGCCCCCTCCGATGTCACGGTTCGCTTCCACCGACCGCTCTTCCTACCCATACATCCGCACAAAGTACGTAGCCGAGACCACGAATCCGATCACGATCACACCGTAGCGGATGTGGTTCTTGTTGAGCTTCCGGGCCAGGCTGGCTCCGGCGAACCCGCCGATGATCCCGGCCACGATCATGGGAATGGCCAGTTGCCAGTTGACTTTTTGTTGCCAGACGAACAGGGCCACCGAAGTCCCGTTGATCAACGAGGCGAGGAGCGATTTCACCGCGTTCATGCGGTGGATATCTGAATCACCCATCAAGGCCAGCGAGCTGAGCATCAAGATGCCGATCCCGGCCCCGAAGTACCCGCCGTACAGGGCCACCAGGAACTGAAACGCCACGATCCCGATCCGCGTTCGCAGCGTGGGCACTTCATGCGGCAGGCCGATTCCGGTCCAGCGCGAGATCACCGGCTGTGACATGAACAGCAGCGTAGCGAGCAGAATCAACCAGGGGACGAGGAGTTGAAATGTTTTTGCCGGATAGCTCACGACCAGCCAAGTGCCAAGTGCTCCGCCGATCACCGAGGGGAGTAACAGTGGCAGGAGCGACTTTTGCGTGCCCTTCAATTCATGGCGATAGCCCCACAGAGCTGCCAGCGATCCCGGAAAGAGGGCGATCGTGCTGGTCGCGTTGGCGATTACCGCCGCGTCATCGGACGGACCGAGGACGTAAGTGAGAGACGGAAACGTCAGCAGCGTCCCGCCTCCGGCCACGGAGTTCACCATTCCCGCCAGCACGGCGGAGACGCACAAGATCAAGAGTTCGGTCATGGTGAACCGAGTCTAGTGGTCATGAGTCAGGATGCCAACGCGTACGTCAATGCGTCATGGCCTGAAGTCGAATGGCAATTCGGTCTCCGTATGTGCTGCGACTCAGGTCTGCTCCTGGCACGCGGAATACAGCTTCACGTCAATTCATTCGGCCATGTAACCAGTCGCTCCGAGAGGCGGGTCACGTACGTACGGTCCCCGTGAGCCAACTGGCGAGTGTGCCCCCAAACAGGATGGGAGTCCAGGCGGCGACCTCCGGCTTCACAAGTGAAGTCTGGCCGAGAAAGTCCATCCCTTGCCCAATTCCTAACACCAAGGCCAGGACGAGTGTGCATGTGGCGACATTGGTGACGAGGTTGTCCTTCTCCCGGCGTAGAATCAAAGGGATCACCAGAAACACACTGATGAGCGAGACGACAGGGCGCGTGAATCGACCATGCAGGTGCATGACCTGGGCCCGCGTGGAACTGGCTTGCGCGGTGGGGTGTTGAATGCGATAGACCAGATCGAGCGTCGACAAGTATCGAAAGCTGGTGTTGCGATTCTGCAACTGATCGAACGACAGTCCGATCACCAGGATGAAATCCTTCCCGTTCTTGTGAGGGATGACCACTTTGCGACCGGCTGGGGTGAGTTTTCGTGCGTCGAAGGGTTGGGTCACATTCTTGAGTACCCAATGCGCGGGCTTGCGACCTTGGACGGGGATGTAATCGGCCGATTCGCCACACAGTTCCGGCTCGTAATCCGAGACGATGTTCGGATGAGGAAGTACGAAGGTGGGATTCACGATTCGATGCTGCGCGGGGAGCAACTCCTGTCCAGAGACAATGATCCAGGTCTGATTGTCGTATTGTGTGTCAAAGGTCTGAGCATCCGAGGCCGAGTTGCCGTGGGTGCTTTGCAGGTGTTGAGCCACGCGCGGGATGATCAACTCCTGGTTGGTGATCAGCATCGTGGCGATGGCGAGAACGCCAAAAACGAGTGGCCAAGCAATCCGATATGTAGGAACTCCCGTGGATAACACAGGATAGAACTCGTTGTGCTTGAGCAGCATGGCGAGCACGACCATCACGGCGATCACTGACAATGAGGGACCGACTAAATCAAAGATCAAACTGCTTTGATACACATAGTGCAGACCCATGCGCCACAACATGGTCGGTGTCCCCTCTGCCTGTTGCTGAAAGGCATCCAGGTTCGTAAACCCGTCCACTACCGCGAACAGCCCCATCGTCGCGGCAAAGAAGACCGCGAACACGTAGGCGTAGCGGGAGAACAGATACCGATCGAAGGTGGTCCACACGAGAGGGGAGGAGTCCGGAAGGGATGGAGGGCTGGCTCCCGCTGGCAACTGGCAGCCCTTGACGATCTCTCCCCATGGGAGATGATTCGGGGGATTACACGGCGAGTGTGTCCCGTGGGTCAAGGCCAGTCGGCGGGAGAGCCGTCAGTCATGGCGACATCCGACAGGCCGCGACCGTATTCCGGACGTTGGATTTCGAGTTTCTTCCACTCCCCTACCAATCTCCGCTGACTCTTCACAATCATGGTCTATCTCAGCAAAATTTACACGAAAACCGGTGATACCGGCGAAACATCGCTCGGGGATGGCAGCCGTGTACCCAAGACACATCTGCGAGTCGCAGCGTGTGGTGGAGTTGACGAGCTGAACTCTGTGATCGGATTGGGGATTGCTTGCGGAATGCCGTCAGAATTCGCGGAGCCACTCTTTCACATCCAAAATGATCTATTCGACTTAGGAGCCGATTTGTGCGTACCGGAAACCGAAGCCACTGAGGAAGGTCCACCGCTCAGAATCATGGCCACTCAAGTGACCCACCTCGAACACCTGATCGATTGCTTCAATGCACGGCTGGAACCTCTCGACAGTTTCATCTTGCCGGGGGGCAGCGTGGTGGCTGGGCATTTGCATCTGGCTCGGACAGTATGCCGCCGAGTCGAGCGAGAGGTCATCGAATTCACGCAATTCGTGGGAGGGGCTCATGCGGTGTGTGTGATGTACTTGAACCGGTTGTCGGATTTGCTGTTTGTCATGGCGAGAATCGCCAATGACGATGGGCGAGCAGACGTGAAGTGGGTTCCGGGAGCAAATCGGGGGGCGAGATGACAACGTCGGCCAGTTCAGACCGTGCTTTGGGCTGACAATACCAACATGCCTGTGTATCCCGACTGATCCCGATCGGTATACCGATTCGTCACAATCGGATGATTCGACGGTCGTCGAAGAGCGTCTCTCTGGATGTCGTGTTTTCTGAGGCTGATATTCATCCCGCCTGCTTGGGTGGATCAGGGGACACTCGCTGGTGAATTCGCATGTGGTGAAAACAATGCACCCCCAAACGTGAGGTATAGTTTTCTCGACCACCTCCCCATACGAGCCTCTGGAGAACGGCAATGAACGGTTTGGTCGATTCGACCATGCACATGGTGTCCCATCGTTGGGCCAATGCGACGCCCACGGATTTTGGAGCCTTGGCTTTGGCCATCGTGGTCTCAGCCTGGTTCTTTTCCCGGTTCTATTGTCAGCGCTAATCGGGTGAGGTCTTCGAACCCGAGGCGGGTACGGGTGCGCCCTTCAGAGCTGCATCGGCTTGCTGGATGAGTTCTAGAAACTCGTTCGTTCGGTCGATCTCTTCGCGTTTCGAGGGCAACACGAACTGGAACGCCGTCGGTGACACCGGTCCGTCCAGTTTCACGTTCCGCAGTTCCAGGATCATCAATGTCCGTTCACCGGTGACCTTCGCAGACTCATCCAAGTGATTCTTCAAATACACGAATTTGACCGGAACCAGTGATTCCGCAGCGAAGAACACCTGTACTTTGTCAGGAAAGAATGGGACCAGGCCAGCTTTGGCATCTTGGAGAGCTGCGTCGTACTTGGTGAGGACTGCCTGATCCCAAACTCCGTGGAAGACGCGGCAGATCTGACCATCAAACTCTTCCTCGGTGATCCGTTTGCCCACCATGCAGCGGTCAATGGACGCCAGCATGGCCGGGAGGCCACCGATTCCCAGTTCCGCGGCCTGAAATGCAACCGGCTGATTCTCGGCTTTCTGGGTCGCAGTCAGTATTTTCTGGACATCTCGACGTGTGAATTGCTGGTCGAGATCCTTTGGATCGGTGGCTCCGACCCGTCCGATGGTCTTCTCAGTATGCAGCACATTGTTGTCGCATATTTCGAGCAGCGACCCCTGCATGGTTCCGACGCGAATTTTGTATTCGAGTCGCAACTTGGGGAAAGCACCCGAGAGATAGGTCCCTTCGGCAGTCATCCGTCGCTCGCCGACGATGATCTGTTGCTTCAAGTCCGCCTGCAAAGATTGCCGGTCGTTCAGGAGGCGATTGCGGGCGTCCTGGAGGAGTTTGTCGGCCTCCAGAGCGTCCTCGGGCGTCGCTTCCGGAGTGGTCGATTTCTCGGACGACTCTCCTGAACCATTCTCCTTGGCAGGAGTTACGGATGGGACAGGCGTGTCCTGCAACGCCTGGGCCGAACGAATGCCAGCCCATCCGACCCCCATGAGGAGGGCGGTGAACGACAGAGTGAGAATGGATGGAGTTTGCATGTTGGCGCGAAAATGACGGATTTGCCAAAGAAACCAGCCGCGCCGGTCCGAATACAAAGAGTGACTGCGAGTTGGTAGTGGCGTTTCTCTGAAATCAGAGGATCGCACTACCAGTCGAGGACGTGAACCCTCGACCACAGATCAGCTCCTCGGATGGGAGTGCGTCTGGGACGGAACCGCAAGCGGTCGACATTGTAGCGGCAACAACTCACAAGGGTCGACCGCAATCGGGACGATTCGACGGGTCCAGCTTCCAAAAAGGGTGTGCGATGAGATTCTACTTCCTCGCATTGGGGACATTGGTGATCGTGTGCGTCGGATGCGCAGATGGTCAACAACTGGTTCACAAAGACGAATACCATGCTCCGCCAGCACAAATGCTGGCCCAACCAGGCCCCATGATCGGTGGCCCCGGTCCGGGGGTCATGGCCATGAACTTTCCGCCACCTGGCCTGATGCAGGCCAGCTACGGGATGCCCGGTGGCGAGCCAGGTGTCGGGCAACGGACCAGCCAGGTCCGTTTCCTCGGTCCCGAGGGGATGCACATCGGCTGGCAGATCGGGCAAGGCTTCGCCGAGCACCAGATTCTCGCTCCCGGTCGGTACAACTTCGCTCAAGGAGCGACGTACCGTCTGAAGCTGAGTGATGTGCCGGGGCGTGAGGGCCTGACGGTCTATCCGACGCTGCACATCTACCCGACGCAAACGCAGACGAGTGCGTATCTGTCGCACAACGCTCTGCCGCTACGCATTAATGACGAGGATCTCGATCAGATCGAGACCAACAACTACGTTACCAAGGTGATCTACCTGCCAGACGCCAAGTACCAGGAACTCGCGATCGCAGGTGTCGAGGAACTCGTCTCGACCCGCCTCGGTCCGGGACTCGATCCCGTCGCCGAAGCCGATCGTCGCGGCACGATCATGGCGGTCATCCGCATGGGCAACATGGATTACGAGATGCCCGGCCAAATGAACGCTGTCAGTCAGACTGGGGCTGAGAGTGCCATCGATCTCGTCGATGGAGAAGCAGGGAATTTCGTCCCTCCCCAGCCGATCGGCGACTTCCAGGCCACCAGCGGCAACATTCCTTCGGACATGATGATGGGTGGTCCAGCCGGTCCGGGCCAGCCTCCCTACGACATGATCGCCGGAATGAACGCTCCAATGTACGGCTACCCGTCCGTGGGAACGCCGATTGGGCTGCCGGGTCCACCGCACCTGCCGTTCGGTCGTCCTGCCGGACTGAAGTCGCACACGGTTCGTAATCTCACCGATTCTGACCTCGGCGAGCCGGTCGATCACCTGCTGTACGATGTGCGTCACGAACCCGGCTACCGGATGCCGCATCCGGTCAAGCATGTTGAGTACACAGAAACCCATCCGGTCTATCGTCCGGGTGAGACCTCGGTCCCCGCTTGGGCGGGCCAGTAACTCGGACTGCGGGGACCACCGGCGGGTCGCACACCCACCTCGCCCGTTGACCAGTCCTCGAAGCTGCTGAATTCAACGCGGTGGGTCGTGTTCTGCGACCCACCGCGTTTTTCGTTTCCCAGTGTTCGATTCACTTTCACCACGGAGACACGGAGCCAGGGAGAAGAGTGGAGGACAGAAAGAAGCGGTACTCACCACCGCTTCGACTCCGCGAAACAGATCAGGGAGCCAAGTCGGCCAACTCTCCCTTGCCTCCTCCGTGCCCCCGTGTCTCTGTGGTGAATACTTGCCCCCCGAGGCCAACATGCGATACACGGTCCTGACCGCACTCGCCCTCCTTTTGCTCAGCAGTCTGAACGCGGTTCAGGCTCAAGGGAAGACGGGGAAGTACTATCCCCTCGACCACCGCAAGCCGGTCGGAGAGGCGGGACGCTGGCAAGCCGTAATCCGGCCAGGGATTCAGCACTACGTGCAACCCGTCCAGATCAAGCTGCCGACCACCGGTGAGGTCTCGTTTTACCAGGGCGGCTCGCCGTCCTCGGTGCATGCAGCCCCCGCACAAGCCGGGATGCAGGTCGGGTACGCCTACCGCATCAAGCTCGCCAGTATCCCGGAATACCCCGGCGTCGAGTTGTACCCCACGATTGAACTCCTCGGACGCCTCCACCCACCAACGGAACTGAAGGACAAGTACCCCGTCCCCGTGGAGATCACCGCAGCGGAAATCGAAGCAGCCATGAATGACCAGATGGTCACCAAGGTCATCTACCTCGAACAGCCGCAACTCGCCAACCCCTCCCGCCAAGTCGAAGGCAAGATGCACATCGAGTCGCTCGACACCGAAGTCAATCTGCTGGAGGCCGCCGACCAGCGCGGCCGCCCGATCGCCATCCTCCGCATCGGAGGCCGCATCCCCGAACCCCAGTCCACCGAGGACGAGTTCTACTCCGCCAGCCCGATCACCCTGCCGGGTCAGTAATCGCTGCCGCGTCCGGGAGGGCGAAGCTCCTGCTGAGCCGCGAGTGAGTGCGGACGTTGTGCCACGCTTGCGGCTCGGCAGGAGCCTCGCCCTCCCAATGAGCCCTCTCCCGGTAGATACACCGTTCAGGAAGACCTCCCCATGAGTTCACCACTCTTCCGCCCGCAGCACACGGGCGCTGCTTCGCGCTGGACCCGTTCGGCCCGCTGGACTGCGCTGATCGGAGCCTGCCTGCTCACCTCCTCGTGCGCCAATCAACGCCCCACGGTCCAGACCAGTCGCGCGCCACGGACAGCCGTCGCTCAAGCCGCGGCCCCCGCCGCACGGGCCTCTCTCGACGACGCCCCCGAGGCCATCGCCTCCACGCACCGCGCTCAAAGCCCGCAACTCGGTCTGCCTCCCGAGGGCATCCGCTTTCAGCAGCGGCTCAAGAGCAGCACCGATCGCAATTGCAATTGGACTGATAATGATCCGGTCGACCCAAGGTTGATCCAGCAGACCGGCTACGAGGCCCTCAATTTTCCCCCTCCAATCAAGACCGTCGAATACCAGTGCGAGCCGCGCGAGTACGTCGACACCCCCGGCTGCCCGCAGGACGGCATGCCCTGCCCAACATGCCGACCCCAGTATGCCCCGTCGTACACAGCGGTCCCCTGCCCTCAGAATGCTCCCGAGCCGCTGTATTACGGAGATGAATACATCTGCGACGGCGGCGATGAGGGCTACCCCGTTCACTACCACGGTTTGGAGATGCAGGGCCTCGAAACCGAAGACACCGTTGTTGAATTCCACGATAACCATGGCGAGCGCCGCGTCCA
>JANOKO010001357.1:0-2015 GCA_031419335.1 Planctomycetota bacterium | reverse complement strand
CCCCAGGCTGATTTGTGGCTGCCCCTGCGGGGCGGAAACGGGAAATCGGGCGGCGATCGCGCCTGGTGATGCTTCAAATCCGCAGTGGCCAACTCGAGTGATCTTGTCGGGAGCCGGTGTGAAAAACGTCGCCACCGTCTTCTCAAAGATCACCAGCATCGTCATCGGCGGCCAAGTCCTCGGCACCAACGGAGCGGGCGACCACTTCGGCTTCGTCGCCCAAAACATCGGCAGCTTCAAAGTGAAAAACAGCGTGACCACCTTCCCCCTGCTCGCCGGAAACAGCAACGACGACTTCCTCGTCGGCCTACTCGGGGATCTGCGAGTGAACGAGATCTAAGTGAGTGGCAGATGAATGGGAAAGAAAAGGGGTCCGGGTGCGCTGTTGGCGGAGTGGGTGGAGGGAAGGGGACTGACCGAGGAGAACACCGGGCAGTCGCTACTGGAACGGACACAGAGCCGGACAGCGGACGAGAAATCGCCCGAAGCCAGGTCGCGTGGAATGCTGGGTGTACGTGCGGCAGCACAGAATGATAAGACGCAGAAGTTCACCAACCTGCTGTGTCACATCACCATTGATCTTCTGCGAGCGAGTTTCTTCGATTTGAAGAGACAAGCTGCGGCGGGAGTGGATGGTGAGACGTGGCGTGATTATGAGATGGATTGTGAACAGCGGATCGTTGATCTGCATGGGCGAATTCATCGCGGTTCCTATCGAGCGAAGCCTTCCTTGCGGACATATATTCCTAAGCCTGATGGCCGGAAACGTCCGCTGGGGATTCCAGCCTTGGAGGACAAGATTGTCCAACAGGCTGTGGGCGAAGTCGCAGCAGCTTCTGAGTTGGTTGCAGTCGCCTCGCCCCCTTGCTACCTTGCCGCCTCTTCCGAGAGAAGGTTTGCGCTGAACGACCGCGCGGGCTGGCTCTTGCCGGGTGGGGAGGGATCCTCGTTTTCCCGGAACCACCATTCGTGACTGACTGGCCTACGGAGACGTAAGACTCTCCACAGGAAAGAGTTGTGTCAGTCGCGATTCACGTTCGATTCGATTCAGGAACGCACTTCATGTCCACGCAGTACGTGTACTTCTTCGGCAACCAGAAATCTGATGGCGACGGCAAGATGAAAACCTTGCTCGGTGGCAAGGGGGCCAATCTGGCCGAAATGATCAACATCGGCTTGCCCGTTCCGGCTGGCTTCACGATCACGACCGAGGTCTGCAACTACTACTACGCGAACGACCGGAAATACCCGGCGGAACTCGAAGCCCAAATTGCGGCCTCCCTCAAGAAGGTCGAAGACGCGATGGGTGCCCAGTTCGGCTCCACGACGAACACTCTCCTCTTGTCCTGTCGCTCCGGTGCGCGCGAGTCGATGCCCGGCATGATGGACACGGTCCTCAATATTGGTCTGAACGACATCACGGTCGAGGCCCTCGCCAAGCAGTCGAAGTCCGAGCGGTTCGCCTGGGACAGCTACCGCCGGTTCATCCAGATGTACGGCGAAGTGGTCATGGGACTCAAGCCGCAAGAGAAAACCGATCCCGATCACTTCGAAGAACTGATCGAAAAGAAACGCCACAAAGCCAATGTCGAGTTTGACAGCCAGCTCACCGCCGCCCAGCTCAAGGAACTCGTCGCCGAGTTCAAGGCCGTCATCAAGAAGCACACCGGCAAAGAGTTCCCAACCGACGCCATGGAGCAGGTTCGCGGCTGCATCGGAGCGGTGTTCAGCTCCTGGATGAACGACCGCGCGATCGTTTATCGCCGCATGTACAACATCCCCCACGACTGGGGCACGGCGGTCAATGTCCAGGCCATGGTCTTCGGCAACCTCGGCGAAGATTGTGCGACCGGCGTCGGCCTGACCCGCGATTGTGCGATCGGCACACCCGGCTTCTGCGGTGACTACCTGATCAATGCTCAGGGCGAAGACGTCGTAGCCGGTATCCGGACACCACTGCGGATCGAAGAAACGCTCGGCAAGGATATGCCTGCCGCTCACGCCGAACTCGACAG
>JANOKO010001356.1:0-5060 GCA_031419335.1 Planctomycetota bacterium | reverse complement strand
GTTTGGATGGCTCTCGGACCTCTGGGGCCGCAGGATCATTTACATGACCGGGACGGTCTTGATGGCGGCGTTCTCCTGGCCGTTCTTCCTGCTGGTGGACACCAAATCTCCGATGTGGATTACGGTCGCTGTCAGTGTCGGACTCGTGATCCATGCGGCGATGTATGCTCCGCAAGCAGCGTTTTTCGCGGAACTCTTTGGGACGCGGGTCAGGTACTCTGGGGCCTCTTTCGGTTATCAACTGGCTTCCCCTCTGGCTGGCGGTATGGCCCCGCTGGTGGCGGCCAGCTTACTGCAATGGAGCGACAATCGACCGTGGTCGGTGGCCGCCTACGTCACGGGGATGTGTTCGATCACCTGGATTGCGGTGTATCTCGCAGAAGAAACACACCTGAAAGAGATTTCAGACTCCCCATCCGATTCCATGGGTCTTGAACACGATCCCAGTGCCTGATTTCGCACCAAGATTCTGTCCGCAGCACTCGCCGCCTGTTAGGATGGAGATGCGGGTGAATGTCCCACCCACTCCCCTTCTGGCTGAATGCTGACAGCTCACCGCTGAATGCGCCCCTTCCCATGCTTGAACTTCCGATTCTCTCGCTTGACGACTTCCTCTCTGGGGCTCCGGCTTCCAGTGCCACGGGCGTCTGTGCCTCGGGGGCTGCACTGGCTCTCGATGGCAGTGTGGCTCCGCGTCGCCGGTTGCCGCCGTGGCTGAAGCGACCGCTGCCGACTTCAGAGATGTCGTTCACGAGTCAGGTGATCGAAGACCTGCGGCTGGAAACGGTGTGCGAGAGTGCCAAGTGCCCGAATCGCACCGAGTGCTGGTCGCATCGCACCGCCACGTTCATGATCCTCGGCAACGTTTGCACCCGTCCGTGTGGGTTCTGCTCGGTCCCGCGTGGGAAGACCGAAGAGATCGAACTCGACGAACCGGAGCGTGTCGCCGAGGCGGCCAAGCGGCTGGGGCTGGAGCATGTGGTCATCACCTGCGTGACGCGGGACGATCTGCCGGATGGCGGGGCGGAGCATTTTTACCGCTGCGTGCTGGCCGTGCGCGAGGCGACCGGAGCTGCGGTCGAAGTTCTGACGAGCGACTTTAAGGGGAACCGGGCGGCGATCTCGCGCGTGGTCGAGGCTCGGCCCGATGTGTTCAACCACAACACTGAGACTGTGCCGCGTCTGTATGAGCGGGTGCGTCGCAACGCGGTCTACCAACGGACGCTCGACCTGCTGAAGCAGGTCAAGGACGAGGCCCCCGACATGCCGACTAAGAGCGGATTGATGCTCGGCCTGGGCGAAACGATGGATGAAGTCCTCGATGTCGCGTCCGACCTCCGCGCGGTCGGGGTCGAGATGCTGACAATCGGTCAGTACCTGCAACCGACGCCGCAGAACCTCCCGGTCGAACGGTTTGTTCCGCCCGAAGAGTTCGACTGGCTCGGCGACCAGTGCCGCCGCATGGGGTTCAAGCTCGTCTCCAGTGGGCCATTTGTGAGGTCGAGTTATCACGCGGGCGAAATGGCGAGCGTCCTGGGGCGCTAACAGTCTTGTGCAGCCCAGATGACCGGCAGTTGCTCCAAGCCCCCGCAGTATTGGAATTGATCGGACCCACAGTCGGAATCGAATTCCGACGAGCTGGAAGCTGCTGTTCTCCCTGCGAGCGACCCGTGGGGCCTCTTCCTCCGCAAGGATAGCGACACCTCAGCCCAGCGGTTCGTGTCACAGGAATCGGGTGTTTTGCGTCGTTCAATACGCTTCGACCGGGAGACCTGTTTCGCGGGTCACGCGGTTGGCGATGGCCTGGACTTCGTGGGCGGGAAGGGGGGTGACGAAGCTCTCCGCCGGTTGTCGGGCCACCGTGTAAACCTGCACGCGGGCGATCTGTCCGCCCGCCTGGCCAATCTCTTTCAATCGCTCGATGTAGGCGGTGATCTCTGCGGTGGTTGGCCCCACGCCGAGGACCTGCATGAACAGACTCTGGATCACGATCAGGCGAGCCTTTGCAGCCAGTACCAGATTGTCGAGTACCCGCCGAAACGGGATCGAGGTCCGGTCGATCAACTTGTAATACGCCTCGGTCCCGGCATCCAGCTTGGCCCAGAGTTCTCCCTGGTTTTGGTCGAGAATCGCCAGACCCCGCTCGACCGCCGGACGATGAAACATCGTCGCGTTCGTAATCAGAACCATCTTGACCGCATCGAGGCCGAGCTTGCGCTTCAACTCCGCAGCCTGCTCCATGATGACATCGAAATTGCGGTAAGTGGTCGGCTCCCCATCGCCACTGAACGCCATGTCGTTGAGTCTTCGGAGTGACTCCGGGACTGAGGCGAACTGCGGGTGCGTGAAGATCTCCCCACTGGCGACCCACACGAGCATCGCCTCCAACTCCGCCAACAGTTGATCGAACTCAACGAACCGCGTCTCGGCCACGCTGCGGCGGTCGACCTGGCAATAGATGCAGTCGAAGTTGCACACTTTGTCGGGGTTGAGGTTCACTCCGACCGAGATCCCCCGGCTGCGGCGCGAGAGAACCGGGTAAACGAACCGGTTCTGTTCGAACTCGCGAGGATGCCGGGTATGTTGCGGGAGGATATTCATGGTTCGTGGGACGGGCACATTTGCCCGTCCGTCCCCTCCAAGAGATGTGCCACACTCTACAGATTTGAAGAGTAACTGCGAAGGATTTCCACAGTCTTCGGAAGCGATTGCTTTGCAAACGCTTCCAAGTGATCTTCAACTGTGTAGGGGGGATTCTTGAGGTCCAGTCGCTGTTCACGCACAGCCTCAAGGACAACTTGAGGAAGCAAGTCTAAGAGGTGCTCCAGAAAGTCATCCGGGTGTTGAACATCCAACCCCAATGGCTCCAAGGACGACATCGGAAAATCTTTCAGATTGAAAGTCACGATCACCTGCGCCTGACAACGGATCGCAGCGGCCACGACATGACGGTCGTTGAGATCCGGAAGGTCAATCGACTGTTCAAACCGCTCGAACCCGGTCACCACAGCATCGCGGACATGGGAATTCATAAGGTTGCGCATGCGAACGATCTTCTCCTCAGCCAGATCGCGCCGGGTCGACAGAATCGCCCGTTGCATCTCATCGAGAATCCGTTCCGACCACCGGGCCCGCACGAGATCCTTGAGTGCCAGCCTCATCAGCAAATCACGGAGCGGTGCCGGGTAGAGTACGCATGCGTCATAGACGACTGTGAACGTGGTCACGTCAGTAGCCCATCCCCAACTCCTGAGCCTCAGCTGTCAGATCGGCCAAAACCTTTCGGCGTTCGGCATCGATGTCATCTTTGTATGACTTCAAATCTTCGAATCGAATCCGACGATGAGTTCCGACTTTCCGATGGGGAATCGCATTCTTCTCCAGCAGATCGATCAGGTAGGGACGCGAAACATTGAGCATGTCCGCAGCTTGCTGCGTGGTCAGTTCCGCGCTGCCAGGGATGATCGAGACGGGATTCCCCTTGGCGATCTCAATCAGGATGCGCTGCAGCAGTTCGACAGCCGATTCCGGAATCGGAATCCCTTCCGCCAAGTCGGTAAGATTGAGCGTGACACGCGTTCCGTTCTTGCCACGCTTGAGTGTTCGCTTCGAGGCAAGAACAGCGGAGAGTTGACGGCTGGCCTCGAGGGCGATGTTGATCTCATCGCTGGAGGGTGCAATTGGCAGTGGCGCAATGAGATGTGTCATGGCTAGGGGCCAGCCTTGATCAGACTGGAATTTCAGAACTCTGGGGGCCGGGCTTATTCAGCCCGGAGGATGGGAAATGTCGAAGTCGTTGTCCGAATTCAGCGTGACTTCGTTTGCCAACGGACTGGCATCACATTCGAAGTATACGCAGCATTCGAATCATTCGCAACACGTCTTCTCTAATATCGACACCGATGGTTGCGCCGGGTGACGAGAAATCCTTTGCGAACGAAGAATTCGCTCCAGACGATCGAGATTCAGCGGGACTGCTCTTAAGTACAAGGTGGCCGACTACTTCCGCTTCGCGATCGCGCGTTTGACAGCCTCGCCCATATCAGCCGGACTCGGAGCCACTTCGACGCCAGCGGCCTTGAGCGCGGCCATCTTCTCGGCAGCTGTCCCCGCCCCGCCACTAATGATCGCCCCCGCATGGCCCATGCGTTTTCCAGGAGGAGCGGTCTGACCGGCGATGAAGGCGGCACACGGCTTGGTGATGTGCTGCTTGATGTACGCGGCGGCTTCGATCTCCGCGTTGCCGCCGATCTCGCCGATCAGGAGGATCGCCTCGGTCCCCGGATCGTCCTGGAACATCTGCAGCAGTTCAATGTAGGTCGTGCCGATGATCGGGTCGCCGCCGATGCCGATGGCGGTCGACTGGCCGAGGCCGACGCGCCCGAGCTGCCATGTGGCCTCGTAGGTCAGCGTGCCGCTCTTACTGATGAGGCCGACAGTTCCCGGCTTATGGATGTAGCCCGGCATGATGCCGATCTTGGCGACTTCGGGAGTGATGATCCCCGGACAGTTCGGCCCAATGAGACGCGACTTCGGCGTCTGCTCCATGAACCGCTTTACGCGGGCCATATCGAGGACTGGCACCCCTTCGGTGATCGCTACGATCAGCCGCATCCCCGCATCCGCTGCCTCCATAATCGCATCGGCAGCTGCGACCGGCGGCACGAAGATCAGCGAGGTGTTGGCCCCGGTCTTGCGAGCGGCCTCGGCCACCGAGTTAAAGACCGGGAAGCCGTCGATGTCGGTGCCCCCCTTGCCCGGAGTGACCCCGCCGATCATGACGTTGTCTTTGGGGCGATGCTCCAGAGCATAGGCTCGGCATTGCTGGCTGTGAAACAGCCCCACCTTGCCGGTGATCCCCTGGGTGATGATGCGGGTTTCGCGATCGACGAGAATGCTCATGGTTTTTGGCTGTCTACGAATCGGTGTGTCAGGCGAGCCGGGCGGCGTCAGCCCCCCGAGGGTGTGCGGCGTTGGTGCGGGGGGTGACGCCACCCCGCTTGGCCGTTCTAGTTGGCGCTAAGCCATCAGCGACCCCACGACCATATTCGGCGCATCGG
>JANOKO010001355.1:0-2083 GCA_031419335.1 Planctomycetota bacterium | reverse complement strand
GAGCGGGACATGCCCCCACGAAGTCGATCCACCCCGGCTCCAGCGGAACCAGAGCAGTTGAGCAATCTCAACTGGCGGGGTGGCCCAGACATCGCTTTGGATGTCTGGGTTGCAGAGCAACAAGAGGCGGGTCAGGGTGGCGATGGGCTGGAGTCAGTTGGTATCATGATGCTCCTTCTGAATCCCGTGGGTGGACTCATGCAATGCAACTCGTTCGCACCTCCTGTTCCTGCGTCACCCAGACGCTCAAAGCAGCGTCTGGGCCACCCCGCCATATCAGTGATTGATAGCTCAATTGGGCTTGGGCTTGAGGTTGGTAAATGGGGATTCAGCGACCCAGATGATGAAAAACAAGCCAAGAGAAAATGCCCACAAGTCGGTCCTATGTTGCCGAACAAGGCTCCAGACAAGACCACGTCCCTTGGGCTGCCCACCACCTTTAAGTGCAAAACGCCATGAGTTCTATGCAAAAGAGAATTAAATGGACGTTGTTTGCACTGGCTGTATTATCTTGGCCAACTGCCTGCATTCTCAAGATGCGTCAAGTGTATGGAATCGCCAAGGACACAAATAGCCTGCTAATACGACACGACGCAAGCATTGCTCTTCCAGCAGGAAGGGTCATCGAGTGTCAATGGACTTTTGGATATTGTCGAATTGTTGGTTATTCCTGCCGAGATCAACAATCGTTCGAAACTCTCAGCAGGTCTGGCTCTATTGTGAGATTGTTTGTTTCGGGCGTAAGCCCAAATGCCAAGTTCTGTAATACGTTAGCTAGTGTTCGGGCATCGTCTGTAACGCTTCAAGGCATTCCAGTAGACATCAATGTGTCAATTGCAATATCCCAGACTATGGCAAAGAACGTGTCATTTCAATCGTGTCAGTTCGCAAACGATGAAGCCGTATTCAGTGTTATAGAAAAGATGGATGTGTCTGAGTATGTAGTTGTTTGCCGTTCATCTCAGCCTTCAAGGTACGTACCGATTCCTCGAAGCATCTCGAAGTTATTCCTGGTAAGCTCTGTACTCCCCGAGAATCTTGCCGAGAGTGTTGGTAGTTCGCATGGCCTGATTGATATGGAATTGTGGATATCAGATTTCCACAATGAGAAACTTGATTGGATTTGCGACAGTATATCGTTAAAGAAAGTCGTTCTTAGGGGTAAACATTGCAATTTAGACTCAATGGCAGCCTGTTCCGGTCGGGTGGCACGCGGGTGACACCGGTTGGCGGGTGGCGGGGTGGCCCAGACATCGCTTTGGATGTCTGGGTTGCAGAGCAACAAGAGGCTTCGCGAGGTGCGAAAACTCTGCGCACGGTTCGTCAGGCAAAAGACTGACTGATTGTTCACCGCCCGTAGGTGTGAATGAAAACAGTGAGGCCCGAAATGGCGTCTGTCAACAGAGCATTTCCGTACGGGCAGTTGGGGTTTCCCCGTAAAAAACGGGCAAGGTACGAACCGGTAGCGCAGCCTTGATGAGGTTGGCGACGGGAGTCATGCGCGGGGAGAGCGTATCAACCGGCTTCACGCGGCTCGTCGAGAGTATGAATTCAGCAGCCCGCCGAGGCGGGTGGTGCAAACGATCTCGCTCGGGTTGGCGGTGTTATCTACCGGCGGCGGTTTGTCCCAGCTGGGTGGCAAGTGGTCACGGGACGAGTGTGAACGGCGGTTGTTGTACCAGTCTTGCGTGACGGTGAGGATCGGGTTGAGGTGCCGTTCATTGATGACGATCAGCGAGTCGAGAACATCAGACTGAATCGTTTGGATGACGCGCTCGACATGTGCCCGCAGGTTCGGGGCACGCGGGGGCATCTTGGCGGGGTGGCCCAGACATCGCTTTGGATGTCTGGGTGACGCAGGAACAAGAGGTGTCTCGGCGGGGTGGGGTACCGTAGGTATGATTCCTTCTGCATGAGTTCCGGTAGTTCCGGTAGTGCCTGATCGCTCTTCGAAGGGCGAATGATATGTACACCGTGGCCCTGGCCTACGATCCCGGAGGCCGCAAGGCGACCGAAGCCCTGACCATCGCGGGGCAGACGTACACCGTGGGGACTGCCTACGACCCCGCCGGTCGGGTCAGCC
>JANOKO010001354.1:0-1038 GCA_031419335.1 Planctomycetota bacterium | reverse complement strand
AGCGAACTTCACACCATCGCCGAGCGGATCGTCCGCCTTCGCAAGTGGTACAACATCCGCCACGGCTGGACCCCCGCTGAGGACACCCTGCCCCGCCGGTTCCTGAGCGAGTCCCTCCCCGATGGAGCCAGCGCCGGAGCGACCCTGACGGCGAAACACCTACAGCGACTGATCGCGGAGTACAACACCCAGCGAGGATGGAGCCCGGAGGGGTGGCTGCCCGATGAACAGATCACCAAATTGCGAACGTAGGGGGGGACCAGCCGCTTTGGGCGCAGGCCCACCATTCCGGGGACACGCGTCATGTACGGTGGGCCGGCGCTCCAAAGCGTGCTCAACCCACCCTACGGCCCTCTCGCTGGCCCATCGGATTTGACAATCTCCGTGGACAACCGAGTACACTACGTGTGCGACTCCCACTCATGGAAGAACACCTCCGTCCTGGAAGGCCCCTCATGCCACCCCGCCGTTATGTTGTTCGCTTCGGCACGCTCCGCAATGTGGCCGAGTTCGGCACGCGCGGCAGCGACGAGGAATATCGGCGCGGCGACCAGGTCGTCATCCGCAGCCCGCGCGGGATCGAGTGGGGCGAAGTCCTCTGCGAGGCCACCGACCGCACCAAACAGTACCTCGGCGGCAACGACCAGGCGGGTAAGATTCAGAACCTCGCCACGCCTCAAGATGAACTCAAAAAAGAAACCCAGTGGAGGCAGGAACAGGACGCCTTCCTGCAAGCTCGCCGATTAATCTCGGAAGCCAATCTTGCGATGCAGCTGATCGATTCCGAGATGCTGCTGGGCGGGGAGCGGATCACGTTTTACTACACCTCCGAGGCCCGCATCGACTTTCGCGAGCTGGTCAAATCGATGGCCCAGTTCTTCAACATGCGGATCGAGATGAAGCAGATCGGCATCCGCGACGAGGCGAAAGTCCTGGCCGACTACGGCGATTGCGGCAAGCCGGTCTGCTGCAATACCCACCTGACCGAGATGCCACCGGTGTCGATGAAGATGGCCAAGCTGCAGAAGGCGAGCCTTG
>JANOKO010001353.1:0-7894 GCA_031419335.1 Planctomycetota bacterium | reverse complement strand
CCTTCTCCCCGCGTTCGCGGGGAGAGGGCGCAATAACGCACGTCGCAATTGCTGCACGGTCAATATCGCGCGACGAGAGGCGGCCGCAGCCGTAGTTCACGCTGAACGGCGAGTTGCACCTGCTCCTTGCTCGCGGCTCCGCTGCCGGTCAGGAGTTTTTTGACCTGCCGCGCGGAGTAGTGAATGATCGGGAGGCCGGCTTCGGCGGCTGCGAAGAGGATGGCTCCACGGGCGTGGGCCATGAGGATGGCAGTCTTGGGGTGTTTGCTCATCGAGAAGATTTGCTCGATGGCCATCGCTTGGGGGTGGTATTGGGCGATGACCTCGCGGAGGCCGGTGCCGATTTCGAGGACACGCTCGGCCAGGGTGAGCGCCGGGGTGGAGCGGATCACGCCCCCTTCGCGCAGCACCGGCCCGCGCACGGACCGCTCCAGAACGGCGTACCCGGTACGGTTCAGCCCCGGGTCGATCCCCAGATAGATCTGGGACGACGCGGTCGTCAGGACGTTTCCCTCTCGCATGGCCATCCTTGGCCTGTCTCCGTTCAGGGGCTGGTCGAGAACTCTGAATGGGGATTCACCACGAAGGCACCAAGTTCAGAAGGATCATCCACAGATTGCGTAGATTTTCACAGATTGGAAGCAGGTTTTCTGAATCTGTGAAAATCTGCGCAATCGGTGGATCGCCCTTCCTTGAGGAACAACACACCAGCCTCTCCAGACTGGCTTGCTCAACATTCCATTTCTCCGTGCCTCTGTGTCTCCGTGGTCAATCATCACTCCGACCGCTGACCGCTACTCCAGCACGCCGATGTACGGCAGATGCCGGTACTCGCCGTTGAAGTCGAGACCATACCCGACCACGAACTCATCCGGAATCTCAAAGCAGTGGTAATCCGGGCCGAAGTCGACCTGCGACCTGGCCCGCTTCCACAGTAGAGCCACCGACCGCACACTGGCTGGCTCTTTCTGACGAATGACCTCCAGCAAGGCCGCCATCGTGCGTCCTGTATCAAAGATATCATCGACCAACAGCACATCCCGACCTCGCAGGTCCGGCAGGAATTCCGTATTCAGGATCAGCTTTCCGGGCGAAGTCGACACCCCGCGATAGCTGCTGGCCTGGACCATGCCGAGTTGATGCGGTAGTTCAATCCGCCGCATCAGGTCGCAGACCAACATCACGCTCCCCGTCAGCACTCCCAGAATCGTCAGCGGTCGACCGGCATAATCCGCCGCGATCCGCTGGCCCAAAGTGGCTACGGCGGCTTCGATTTCAGCAGTCGTCAAGAGGGGGCGAATCATGCCAGGATTGTGCGGGAGGCAGCCGCTCAGATCAATGGTGGCCGCGACTCAGGGGGAAAATACGAACGAGCAGATCCGGCCAGTCCGTGTGACTCCCCGGACAACGACTCCGAGCCACCATGAAAAAAGACGCTGCCAACTGGGTCGGCAGCGTCTCAGGTTCAAGCCACGGAATTCACTCCACTTGGCGCGTCACGAGAATTACGGGTCGTTGCGGGTATCCAGAGGATCGGCACCCACGATGTCGAAGAACGAATCGACATCGGCTCCCCCGAAGAGGCGGTCACGGATCCCGTCATTGTCGTTGGCCAGGTTGTTCGCGTACAGCGTGTCAGCCCCCGCCTCACCACGGATAATGTCGCCACCCAGTCCACCGAAGATGGTGTCGTCATTGTTGCCACCGTTGAGGGTGTCATTCCCATCGCCACCGGTCAAGAGGTCATTTCCATTGCGTCCATTGACCGTGGCACCCACCAACGAGCCGGTGAGGTCGATCGTGTCGGCTGCGTTCGAGCCACTGATGGTCTCGAACCCGGCATTGACCAGCAGCCAGTTCACGGCCACAGCGTCAAGGTCGGCCTTGAGGGCATCAATCCCTGTACCACCGGTGAAGGTGCCGCTGCCATCGTCCAGGCTATCGGCCAGAACGGTGTCATTGTCTGCACCGCCATCCACCAGATCTGCTCCCCCGTCTCCATCGAGAGTGTCATTCCCCGCATTTCCCCACAGGGTATCGGCCCCGGCCCGTCCGGTGATGAAGTCATCGCCCAGACCACCGGTCAGCACATTGGCACCCGAACCCCCATCAATGATGTCATTGAAGTCCGAGCCGATCACGTTCTCGATACCGAAGTTGCGATCCCCTTCCGCGTGGCCAAACTGCTGGATGGCGAGAGTCAAGCTGACCTTCACCCCTGCGGTTGAGGCACTGTAGTCCAGAGTATCGATCCCGGCATCGCCGTACATCCGGTCCCCGGCTCCCAGGCCGATGATCACGTCATCCCCTCCCTTGCCGAAGATGGTGTTCTCGAAGCCGTTGCCGGTGAGGATATCACCGAAGCTGGAGCCGCTCAGGTGTTCAAAGCTGATCAGGGTGTCAGTGCCCGCCCCGCCGGTGGCGAGCCCCGTGGTCAGATTCGCGTCGACACCAGAAGTGGCGTTCGTGAAGTCGGCCATATCGCCGCCTCCCATCCCATCCATGTAGTCATCGCCAGCCTCCCCACGCAGCACATCGTTGCCATCTCGGCCAAAGATCGAATCTTCCCCCGCACCACCGTAGATGATGTCGTGTCCTGCTCCGCCGACGAGAATATCATTCCCGCCCTTGCCATTGATGACAACATCCACAGTCTCACCCGTGAGATCGATGACATCCGCGAAGTCGGTTCCTGAGATCGACTCGATCCCGGCAGCTCCCAGAATCAACACCAAACCTGCGGTCGCATCGGTCGACACGATCGAATCGTTGTTCGTCGTACCCTGGTCAAAACCACCCGTATCGAACTGATCGATGACGGCCTGGTCCTTGCCGAAGCCACCAACATAGTTGTCCGCTCCAGCACCTCCACGCAGAATGTTCGCACCGCTGTTGTTCGCGATGATCGTGTCATCTCCGCCAAGCCCGAACACTTGTCCAGCTTTGGTGCCCAGCGACGCATCCAATGTCAGAACATCATTGCCATTCATGCCCCGCAGAATCACGGTCGTAATCGCAGCTGTTGCGACACCGGTATCGGTCAGAACACCGTCGTCATTGATCTCATAGTTGCCACCCCCGTTGATCCCCACGGTGATGACATCATTTGCGGCATCCGTCCCATTGACCTTCAGGGTCGCTCCCTGCACGGTGAATGTCACACCAGCCAGCAAGGTTCGATTTTCGAGCGAGAACGGGCGTGAGACACCACTCCGGCGGGTGCGGCGGAGGCTACGGAACCAGTTGAGATTCAGAATCATGGTAGAACTCGCTGAAATGAGGGGAATGCCAGACGTATCCAACCACTCGTTGTGGCAGATCTCCGTCTCCAACAGTTTGGATACTATCCAGAGTTCTCCATTAGTCAACGCAGTCAACCTATTCATCCCATCCATGCCAATCTTTGTCAAAGATTTTCCTTGACTTCTCTGGATAACCCGATCCGCCGTCATATCTGGACTGCCACCGAGTCGGGCATGGACAGAGTCTACGGATCACAAACCTGTCCGCTCCACGAGCAGTGCCAGCAGCACCTGAGCATATAGCCGGTGCCCGTAGTCGTTGGGGTGATTCAGCCCGTTCCCGGTCAGGTCGAGATCGTGTTTGCTTTGAAGTAATTCATGCCAGAGGGAGGTCAAATCGGCCAGCACGATCCCGGGACCGCACAGTGATTGTAATTCGTCGCGGTAGAGGAAGAACATCTCCCGCGGAGTGTGGACCCACTCGACATGCCCCAGCATCGGGGGCACCAGAATCAGCTCAATGTGGGGGTCCGCAGTTCGCACGCGCTGGATGAACTGTTCGGCTTGCCCTCGAAACCAGGCGGGATCCTTGCGACCGACATCGTTCATCCCATAGGCCATCACGATCAGTTCCGGCTTCTCCGCCAGCAGTGCGTCCAGGTCGGCGTTTCCATTCGCGATACTCCACCCTCCCACGGCCCGATTCTTCAGTGTGATTCGACTCTTGTAGCTCTGCCCCAATTGCTGGGCGACCAACTCTGGAAAGGCAGGCATCTGCGGAGCCACCTGATTCAGTCCGGAGGCATCCCCCCCCGCCGAGATACTATCGCCGCTCACGCCGATCGTAAGTGGCTCACCGGCCTTGAGCCGGGTGATCGTGCGTGGAAGCTGCCCGTCGGCAAACGTGGGAACCGCCCCCTTCCAGATGAACGCCTTACGGCGATAAGTGACCTCGACCTGGTGGTCATGGAACCACCGGCCAGGGCCGTACAGCAGCGACTGCTCTGGATGTCCGACACGATGCTTGTAACTCATGGGAGACCCGGTCGGCGGGAACAGGTCTGCCGTCTTGATTAGCGGAGCGTGCGAGTCAGCGGTCAGTTCGAATGTGTTGTTGGCGTTCAGCTTGACCTGCTTCGCCGGGTCATAAGTCAATTCCCGATTGGAGTTGCGGACCGAGACGATCTCCAGCACCGGAAAGGCCAACCGCCCGACCAGCGGGCCGCCTGCTGTGTCCTGAAACAGTACGCTGCTTTCCTGATGAACGACATCTCCATCTGCTCGCCACACCGGATCGAGGAGGTGCAGGTCTGCCAAGGGTTCCTCCTGGCGGGGCTCCTCAGCACACAGTGCGGGCACGCCGATCAGCAATGCAGCGAGCAGGCACACTGCGCGAACATCAGACATCGGTCATTCCTCACGACGAGATCCGCTTCTCAAACGCTGGTCGATCTTGAGCGGTGTGATGAGTCTGCCACATTCGACGCACGCCTGCCACACCGCAACACCCCCGTTTTCCCCGGGGCAACGAATCTCGCTCGGGAGAAAAAAAGGCACCGCCGAACGGTCGGCAGTGCCTCGAATTCTCAAAGTGATTTCCGGGGAAACCACAGAGATCATCGCTTACGCGAACAGTTGGTCATCGGTCGCGCCCAGGCCGGGGAAGCCGACCAGCAAGTCCGTACCGGCTCCTCCGAACAGGCGGTCGCGCACGAAGTCGTTGTCGTTCGCGGCATTATTGGCGTACAGCTTGTCATCGCCGGCATCACCACGGAGAACATCCGCACCCAATCCACCGAAGAGTCTGTCGTTGCCAGCCCCACCGTTGATGGCGTCGTCTTCGGTTCCCCCGAAGATGTCGTCAACTCCCCCGTTACCGTTGAGTTGATCGTTGCCTTGATCACCAAGGATCTTGTCGTCGAAGTCCGAACCCAGAACGATATCGTTGTCTGGACCGCCGCGCAGGATATTCCCCGTGGATGCGCTGTTGTGGGCGCGAATGATGTCATCTCCGTCATCGCCCAGAACCTCTCCCGGGATGGTTCCCAGCGAGGCATTCAGAGTCAGCGTGTCGTTCCCATCCAAGCCCCGCAACTCAACGAGTGTGATCCCCGCCGCGGACAACATAGTATCGACGGTGCCACTCGGTTCCACGATCACGAAGTTCCCAGCCGGGTTGACTCCCACCTTGATGTCATCATTACCGGCTGTTCCGGCCACTCGGAACTCGGTACCGACGACACTGAATGTGGCGGCCAGTAACGTGCGTTGTTCCAGGATGACTGGCGGGGATGCGGCACCACGACGAGTGCGGCGCTGACTGGGGAACCAATGCTTCAGATTCAACAACATGGTAGGCCTCGCTCAAGGGGAGTGAACAGTTTGCGATGGCACGGAATCATCGCACTCTGCGATCAACCGGTCACCACAATTCAAAGTCTTCCAAGTTGCAACTCATCAGTCAACAATTTTCTGTGGAGTTAGGGGTCGATTCTTTTTTTTATGATTTCAGGTTTCACCGGTGAATTGACATTCCAGCGATCAAGTCGCCGTGGAAATCATCATCAGGGCTGTCAGCAGAGAGTCGATGTCGGCCTCCGTCGTCAGCGGTCCGAGACTGGCGCGGACAGTGCCTCCGGTCTCCAGAGTGCCCAAGCCGCGATGGATGAGTGGAGCACAGTGCAATCCCGCCCGGACTTCAATCCCGAAGTGAGCGTCCAATAACGTGGCCGTGATCCGAGGGTCGAGATGGTCGACGACAAAACTGATGACCCCCGCATTCTCGGCACGAGACGGGGATGGGGAGATCACTCGCACACTCGGGTTGCTGGACAGTCCCTCATGCAACATATTCACCAATCGAGCTGTCCGCTTGGCCAGGACATCCACTCCCTGACTGTGAATCCAGTCGACGGCCGCAGCGAGTCCGACAAGACCAGCAGCATTGGGGTTGCCGGATTCGTACTTGTCTGGCGCGTCAGACGGCTGGTCGAGGGACTCACTCTGCGAACCGGTCCCACCTTGACGAAAAGACCGCACTTCCGGGACACGCGATAATTTCATGGACACCACACCCGTACCCAGCGGCCCCAGTAATCCCTTGTGTCCAGGACAGCACAGCAGGTCGATGCGTGCCCGTTGCACATCCAGTGGAACGTGTCCAGCGGTCTGTGCGGCATCAACCAGGTAGAGAACTTCCGGACGGCATCGCAACTGATCACCGACTTCGAGAATCGGCTGGATGACTCCGGTCACATTCGAGGCATGCGTGAGCGCGACAAGTCGAGTATGCGGACGGAGGGCCTGAATGATTCGAGCCGGACTGACCTGGCCATTCTCTTCGGATGGCACAATCGTCAGGGTGACTCCCCGTTCCGATTCCCAAACTCGGAGCGGTCGCAGGACCGAATTATGCTCCAATTCGGTCGTGACAACATGGTCTCCCGGTCGCAGACAGCCATGAATTGCGAGATTCAAGCTGTCAGTCCCGTTCAAGGTGAAGACGATCTCCCGAGGAGACTCAGCATTCCACAGTCGAGCCAGCGCTGTGCGGCAATTCGCGATATAGGCATCAAGGGCGACCGCCCGCCGGGTGTGGCCTCTCCCCGCAGCGACACCGGACTGCGTCAGGTACTCTGTCACGGCGCGGACGACCGACTCCGGCTTAGGAAAACTGGTCGCTGCGTGATCGAGGTAGACGCGGGTGGGAAGTTCCACGGGGACTCGGACTCCAAAGCAGAACGCTTGTCTCGCTGATGATACGGCATCCACCACTGCCAGTCATCGCCCGACTGAGAGGTTTGTCACGGAAGCTGAGACTTCCCACACCACTCCCCGATACCGTGACGCAACAGTCCCGTGCTGGCAAGTACAGACTCGGTTAGGGCTGAGGATCGGCTTCGCGTGAAATGCCAGCGCAGGAAAACGGTTGAGAAGGATGTCCGTCAACGGCTGCTGATCAAAACCTGCGAACCATTTGGTGACTCTCTGGAGTGTGGAGGACTGACCCGTCTCCTCAACAATCGGCTTTCGAACTCCGCCAGTGCGGCAGCTCTCATTCGGATTGAATCTGAAGCTCGATCACCTCACTGGTCGCATCGTCCGCCACGGTCAAAGGCAGTTGGTATTTGATCTTCCCAAAGCGACAGACACCACCGGTTCCGTCGCGACAGTAAGAGTAGCTCACGGTCATGATGTAGACGCCTGACCCACTAGTAGCGAGCGACACTCGACCGAGGGCTGCGAGTCCTTCACCGGTCAGTTTCTGGCGAGCCGCCAGCACACCTGCATCGATCACGGCGTCACCGCTGATGGCCTGCCACTGGACAGTCACCGGGGCCAACTTGTTGAGCTTGAATTCGGGAGGCAATTCGAAGGTCACATGCATCTGCGTGGCTTGGCCGGATTTCACGGACTGAGCGGGCAGTTGCGTCACCGGGGTGGTGTCTTCCACCACCAGCTTGCGAAGAACAGGCGGGGCCAGCCCTTCAATCACCAATTCGCGCGTGGCCTTGGTTTTCAAATGCACTGCCAACAACCGATGATTATTGGTGTCTGCGATCACCAATTCTTCACCCAGGATGGTCAGCCCGGCGGGTTCGGAGAGTTGGACGGTCTCGTCATCCGTGTGCGTTCCCCGTTGGCCGGTCCCG
>JANOKO010001352.1:0-3367 GCA_031419335.1 Planctomycetota bacterium | reverse complement strand
TGGTCGAGGATGGGTTGTTTGAGGCTGGTTGTGACGATGCGACTCTCAGCTTGCAGTTTGGAGTACTCTACCTGGAGTTCTCTCGCCGCGCCGATTCACTGAAGGACGCGATTCTTTCGGCCATTCAAGATGTCCGAAAGGCTGGCATCGACGCGGATGTGGTTCGTGTCGACGAGTGCAATTTGGTGACAATGGCCGAAATTGGGAGGAGAATGGGACGATCGAGACAACTGGTTCACCAATACATCACTGGGCAGAGAGGTCCAGGCGGATTTCCCGCTCCGGCCTGTAATCTGACTCATGGAAAACCACTATGGCAGTGGTGTGCAGTGTCCTACTGGCTTGTCCAAAATGATCTGCTGCGAGTGGAAGCATGGGAGCAGGCACGAGTCGTTGAAGCGATCAACACCGAACTGGAGATGGCCCGCCTGCGTGAATGCGACCCGGCACTGGCTAAGGAAGTGTTGGAACGTTGCGGGTGAAAAGCCCAGGGGTGGCAACCCCTGGGCTTTGGCGTTGGATCAGACCCGCACCGCCACGCCGCGAGCGGCCATGTACCGCTTGGTTTCTTCAATCGTGTACTCGCCGTAGTGGAAGATGCTGGCGGCCAGGGCGGCACTGGCTCCGCCCTTCGTCACGGCTTCGTACATGTGCTGCGGGGAACCGGCTCCACCGCTGGCCACGACCGGGATTTCGACCGCATCGGCGACGGCGCGAGTGATCTCCAGATCGAAGCCGTTCTTGGTTCCATCGGCGTCCATGCAGGTCAGCACGATCTCCCCCGCGCCGAGGCGTTCGACCTCCTTCGCCCACGCCACCGCTTCCAGTCCGGTCGACTTGCGACCGCCGTTGATGTGGACATCCCAGAACTCTTTCCCGTCGCGGATCAATCGCTTGGGGTCGATGTTCACCACGATGCACTGACTGCCGAACCGCAGGGCCGCCTCTCTCACAAACCCAGGATTGGTGACAGCTGAGCTGTTGATCGAGACCTTGTCGCAGCCCGCTTTGAGCAAGCGGCGGATGTCTTCGAGCGTGCGTATCCCGCCGCCGACGGTGAGCGGCATGAAGATCACCTCGCTGGTCCGCTGGACCACATCGATGATGATGTCCCGCTGTTCGTGGCTGGCGGTGATGTCGAGGAACACGAGTTCGTCAGCTCCCTCGGCTTCGTAGCGCCGGGCGATCTCCACGGGGTCGCCCGCGTCGCGGAGTTGCAGAAAGTTGACCCCCTTCACGACGCGACCGGCGTGAACGTCGAGACAGGGGATGATGCGTTTGGCGAGCATTTGGGCGGGGAGTTCTGGGATGGATTCCCCATCATCCCGGAGGGATGGCAGAGATTGGCCGGTGGTTGAACGCAGCGACACCACCGGATGTTGAGTCCCTCGTAATGTATCGCATCCCGGAGGGATGACAGAGGGACACGAGGGGGCGTCAAAATGTTGTCCGAAGCAACTCGCTGCCGTCGGCGATTTCCGTTTTTCGTGGACCACGACAGCGTGAGCTTCTGCCATCCCTTCGGGATGGAAACAGGAGAAGGACTCATTGACCGGTGGTGTCGCTGCGCTCAACCACTGGCTAATCTCTATGACCCCTCCGGGGTTGGGCCATCCGGCGAATTGGAGATTCGGTCAACTGACCAATGACCCACTTCGCAGGGGCACCCCTTTGAGTCCGATGTGCAGTGAGTATACTCATTTGGCCTCCAGACCACAGCTAGCAGGACCAGACCCGCGAACGTTTGGTTGAGTGAAACAGGACTCCAGCCATGATCCAAATCGCGATGACCGTGGAACAGTTCCTCGACCAGCGGTCCGAGATGCCCGAGGGAGGCCAGTGGGCGGAGCTGCATGCCGGGGTGCCGGTGTTTCTGGAGCCGCCGGATGTCGACCACGGGACGGTGGTGCTCAACCTATCGAAGGCCCTGGCGACCTATTTTCACCAGGTCGAGGCCGGGTACGCCTGCTTCGATCACGGGCTGCATGTGGGGCAACATCCGGACACGGTGTTGTTCCCCGCAGCGAGTCTGTATTTGACCGGACCGAGGTTCGCGGAATTGGACAACTCCGTGACAACGGCGGTGCCTGCCCTGGTGGTTGACATCTTGTCATCGCCAGACCGGCGGCAAGGGCTGGAACAACGGATCGGACAGTTGATGGAGTGGGGTGTACCCACGGTCTGGACCATTGATCCTCTGGCCCAGACGATGCAACTCTGGAGCAAGAAAGAATGTCTCTCATTCCGTTCTACGGAGAGTCTCGAAGGGATCGGCGAACTCCCTGGATTCCAGATACCCGTGCAAGAACTGTTTGCGATCCCCGAATGGGCCAAGTAGAGGAACGCGGTCAGATATCCGTTTGAGTTCTAGGCGAGTCATCCGTCTTCAGTGCTCGAAATCGTCAGAATCACTCGTGGTTCTCCCCTGACCCCATTTACACAAACTCCTGCGTCGTGGGCTTGATCAGCAACTCCGCGACATGAGCCCGAGGTGGCAGAGCTGCGACCGCGACCAGTACGGATGCGATGTCGCTCGGCTGGAGGATCTTCGCCCGGTGTTCGGCACTGACCGGAACCGGACGGGCATCGAGGATGGGCGTCTCAACCTCGCCGGGGTAGACGTTGGTGATTCGGATCCCGTTGTTCTTCTCCTCGACAGCCACAGTAGTACCCAGGGCCGTCATCGCGAACTTCGATGCACTGTAGGCCACCCCGCCCAATACGCTGGCCCGCACACCAGCCACCGACGACACCAGGATAATCAGTCCATCCTTTCGCTCCCGCATTTGCGGCAGCACGTAGTGCATCGCGTTGAAGGCCCCGGTTGCGTTGACTTGCAGCAGCTTGTCCCAATCCGCCGGGTCGAGTGCCGCCATCGATCGCTTCGGAATGTTGATCCCCGCACAGTGAACCAGGATGTCAATCCGCCCCATCGCTTGTGTCGCCCACTCGATCAACGAGTGGGCCTCGTCGCGTTGGGACACATCGGCTGCATGGCACAAGATCGGCGGCTGGCCCTGAAACTCGGCAGCGGCCTGATGGAGTTTCTCCAGGCGTCGGCCCGAAATGGCCACTTGAGCGCCAGCCTCGGCGAAAGCAAGGGCACACCCCGCGCCGATCCCAGTACCGCCACCGATAATGAGAGTTGTCTTGCCGTGCAGGATCATGTGAGACCTCAATGTGGAAATGTTGTGCTGAAGTGTCGTTGTCACCTTCGCCAGAAGGTGGGTGACTGGGTGTCCGCGTTGTCGAGAGGATGGGGGTGAACAGCCAGGCTTCGGATGTCGCCTCGGTGTGCGGACCCGAGTTCCGGTCCCCCACGTTCTGGCGAACGTGGCTTCGAGCGACTCACCAGTGCAGTGGAGCC
>JANOKO010001351.1:0-1226 GCA_031419335.1 Planctomycetota bacterium | reverse complement strand
GTCGACGAGGAACACCAGCGAGTCGGGGTACTGTGTCCGAATCGCCTTCACCAGGGCATGGAACCGGTCATCTGGCAAGGTACCTCCCTGGCCATGCACGATGACATATTGCTCTCCCATGCTGGTGACTGGGCCGAACTGATGAAGCTTGACCAAGCGAACCGAGGCGTCTGAACTGGGGGTCACGCTTCGCTCCTCCGCCGAGCCATCGTGCGCAGCCCCGATCAGCAGAGCGAGTGCGAGCAATAGTCGACGGGTTCCAGTGATCCGTAAGTAGTACATGATGAGTCTCCTGAGTAGGCGAGGCAGGCGATTCACGAGGGCCTCTGACGTATCAGGCACCAACGACGTGGAAATTGGGCGCGGAATTCTTTCAGAATGAATTGCCGCTGAACCGGCCTGCGTGTCAGAATCAGTGGCGGGGCCGCTCGCCATGAATTTCGCCGAGATAATTCGGCAGACTTCATATTTCGCGCGCCCGATCGGCGCTTGAACCGTGCCTGTCGCAATGGAGGTCGCGTGAAATGTTCAATTGTTCCGTCGCGAGTTCGGCAGGCCACATCTTCACTGAGAGTATTTTCTCGTTTGGAAGAGTTTGTGCCTCATGGCTGAGGGGGGAGCATGATGAGCACCCCTGACTCGCCCGACGGACTGGACCTGGAACGGTTTCGTCGCTATCTGACCCTCCTCGCAGAGGCGTCAATCAACCCCCGCCTTCGAGTGAAGGAGTCGGCGTCGGACATCGTCCAGCAGTCCCTGCTCGAAGCGCATCGCGATCGACCGGCATTTCGTGGTCAGACCGAGGCCGAACTCGTGGGGTGGTTGAAGACGATCCTCGCCCGCAATCTGCAAAACGTCGCCCGGCATTACCGCACCGCCAAGTGTGACATTCGACTCGAACAGTCGATGGATCAGCGGGTCGACCAGTCCTCGTCCCGGCTCGACCAGTTGCTGCCCGCCGAGCAAAGTTCACCGAGTCGCAAGGCCGTGGAGAACGCACGCACGCAAGCACTCGCCGCAGCCTTTGGCTCGTTGCTCGATCAGGAGCGGACAGCCATCATGCTGAAGCATCTACAGGACTGGTCGCTCCAAGAGATCAGCGAACACTTGGGACGTCCTGTCGACGCCGTCGCGGGCTTGCTGAAACGCGGATTGAGGAAGCTTCGAAACCATCTATCGGATCAGGAGTAAGCCATGTCGGATTCAGCGAGTGAGCGAAGCCTCCG
>JANOKO010001350.1:0-1199 GCA_031419335.1 Planctomycetota bacterium | reverse complement strand
GAGCGGAAGGACCGTAAGACAAAAGACGTCAGCATGTCCCGTCTCGCTTACGATCCACTCAGTCAGGACATGCTCGCCTTGCTCCGGACAGTGACGTTTAATCAGCTCGCGGGGGGCACGTCGTACACCGGGCTGACGAATTCGACGCTGCAGACCGAGGATCTCTCTCGGCTGGTCGATGCGCATCGAGCGGTCGTCTTCGGCCGGTGGCGGAATTCGGCGTATCAAGATGCCGAGATGCCAGTCATGGTTGGTGTCGCCGAACCGCTCGCGGCTCAGTACAGCCTGGATGGCCAGCCCGTGACACCTCGCTACCGCGATTGCTTCGTCCGCTGGGTGCTGCCGGTAAAGCAAGCAGCAGATTCACCCACTCGCCCCTGACATTCATTGTGTGCTGATTCATTCTCTCCTTCCGCATTCTGTTGAGAGCCTGCCCCGTGATCGAGACCAAGAAACTCACCAAGCGATACGGCGATCTGATCGCGGCCAATGAGATCACCATCAGCCTCAAGGAAGGCGACGTGTTCGGGTTCATCGGCCCCAACGGGTCGGGCAAGACGACCACGATGCGGATGATCGCCACGCTGCTCAATCCCGATTACGGCGAGTGCTACGTCTGCGGCAAGTCGATCTATACCGACCCGCAGGAGATCCGCCGATTGGTCGGATACATGCCCGACCGGTTCGGGGTCTACGATGACATGACGATCATCGAGTACCTCGAATTCTTCGCAGCCACCTACCGCATCAACGGCCCCGCCCGTCGCAAGGTGTGCGAGGAGAAGCTCGAACTCGTCGACATGGCTTTTAAGCGCGACGCGATGGTCAACCAGCTCTCCCTCGGCCAGACCCAGCGCGTGGGCCTGGCCCGGACGCTGCTTCACGACCCACAGGTGCTGCTCCTCGACGAACCCGCCGGCGGCCTCGACCCCCGCGCTCGCATCGAGATGCGGCAACTGCTCAAGCGACTGGGCGACATGAAGAAGACGGTCATTGTGTCGAGCCACATCCTGCCCGAACTGGCCGATGTTTGCACCCGCGTCGGCATGATCGAAAAGGGGATCATGCTGGTCGACGACTACGTGGCCGACGTGATGAAGAAATCCCGCGAAGCGATCATCCTGCAAATCGAAGTCACCGCCGATCATGAAAAGGCGGCTGCGTTGCTTGAGCAACTGACCGATGTCGCCAAGGTCGAA
>JANOKO010001349.1:0-3211 GCA_031419335.1 Planctomycetota bacterium | reverse complement strand
CGAGATGCTCGGCCAGCTTCTCGAACCCGCTGTGCAGGTAGCCGATGTGCGGAACGGCGTCGACGACCCGCTCCCCATCGAGCGTCAGCACGAGCCGGAGCGTGGTATGCGTGGCCGGATGCTGCGGCCCGAAGTTGAGGGTCCAGTGATACTCCTGGTCAGGAGCATCCGGCGGCATCGTATTGGTCGCTGTCAGGGGCATGGGGCGGTGGAGGGTTTATGGTTAATGGTTGATCGAAGGAGTGCGGCAGGCGTGAGCCTGTTCAGTCAAGTGGCGATCTGCGGCACGGGATTCTCTCAGGAGGGTGTCGTGGGCGAAAGGGAGCGTTGTACACCGCGTTCGGCGAGCAGGGCGAGCATCCAACTCTCCTCCTTCAAGGGAAGTCGCGGACAAGGAGCCCGGGAGTAGTCCAGGCGACCGTAAGCCCCATCTTCCCAGGCGGCGTCGACGAGCAGCTGCAAGTCGAGATGGATGTCCGGGTCGTGCTTCCGCAATGGAATGCGGATGACCGGGAGGCGTGATTCCAAGGGAGCCTTGTAAGCTTCCGGAGCCCACGGCGCGTCCGCTCGCACGACGCAGATGCGATACGGAGTGCGATAGTCCGGCGGAATCCGATCGTCGCGAACGAAGACGGTCCAACCGCCACTGATGAGGAGATCAATCTCGACGAGATTGGCACCACCGCCCAGCAGATTGATTTGTTTTCGTCGAAACCGCTCGCGGGCCAGTTCGCTCTCTTTGTTGGACGGGCTGAGGATCTCGATCGATGTGACCAGTCGATCATCTTCGATGCTGTTGATGCGGATGCGGTGCATCGTTTCGGGTTCATCGATGGCAATGAATGGGACAGCCACTTCCGGAGCATCCAGAACGGCTGTCCCGGCTTGGGACGCACTGGAACCCTCGGTCTGTACCACTGCCACATCGGGGCGATAGTGGCGGGTTTCGTCGTCGATCTGAATGGCGAAGTATTCTTCAATGTCTGCCAGCAGACCTTCGGGGAGTTGAGACTGCAGTTGTCGCCGGGCGTGAACAATCATCGTGGTGTGGGCACCGCCCCACCGGGCTTCGAGAAACGGGTCCATTCCGGGGAAAGGCGAGGGCATTGCGGGAGGAACGTTGAGGGTTGAGGGTTAAGGGTTGAGGCTGGATCGAAGGAGAGCGGCAGGCGTGAGCCTGTCGAAGCGATGCAGTCAGGTCGGCATCAACCCCAGTTGAACCTTGTCAGGGAAGAGTGACTTCACGGGGCACTTGAAGCCGGGCAAGACGGACTCACCATCGAGTTCGTTCTTGGAAGACAGATGGGCCATCGATCCATCAGGGCGATAGACGAGAATGGTCTGGGTTTCAGGGTTCAGCACCCAGACGAGATGAACACCGGCGGATAGGTACTCCTTGGCCTTGCGCTCGACATCGTCTGAGAGATCCCCAGGAGAGACGATCTCTAACACGCAATCCGGGACAACGGTGCAATGCTCCGCTTCGAATTGAGTCAGCGTTAACCGCCCCGCGCGAATGAACGAGGCATCGGGCCGACGAACGTTGTCTCCAGGGAAGCACTGATAACCGAGTCCACCCCCGAACACGAAACCAAGTCCGAGCGGTTCGACAAACCCGATCAGTTGCGCACAAAAATGGGCTGCAACCCAAGCCGACTGGAAGTTCCGAGCCTTTTCCATCAATTCCCCGTCCATCAATTCGTACCGCTTCCGATCGGGGAGCCAAGAAAGCTCCTCGGGCGTGATTCGGGGATGTGCGACGGTGGACATGGTGCTTGAGTATTGCCTCTGGCTGACTGTTGAAAACTGATGGCTGACGGGTATCTCTCTAACTCTCCGAGCGCGTAATGACCGGGAAGTTATGTCGCTCACCTCTCCCCTTGATCGGGTAGTCCTTGCGGAGCGGGAAGGCCGTGAATTCGTCCGGCATGAGGATCCGGCGGAGGTCGGGATGGCCGGTAAAGGTGATGCCGAACATGTCGTACACCTCGCGCTCCATCCAGTCGGCCCCCCGCCAGAGCGTGGTTACAGTCGGCAGTGTCGGATCCGGGTCGTTGACGAACGTCCGCACGATCAACCGCTCGCCGGTCGTCATGTTGAGCAGGCAGTAGACCACGCCGAACCGGTCGCTGGCCCCTTCGTACTCCAGATAGTCGACACAGGTGATGTCGACCAGCATGCTGAACCCGTGTGCGTTCTTGAGCGTCTCCAGCAACGCCACCAGCTTGTCCGCTGCCACCACCACGCGGCGGTTGTCGCGGAACTCGCTGGTGGTAAGAACGAACTTGTCGAGGAGGGGTTGCAGGTCGGTCATGGGGAGGTTTTCAGTCGTCAGTGGTCAGTTTTCAGGAGGGCAGGGCGGAAGTTAGACAGTGGGTTTGCGAGTCAGGGTCTCGGTCACATCGACTTCAAACCCAGGCAACAGTCTCGATTCAGCCTTCTGTCCAAACTTGTATTTGCCCACTTGCACATACTTGGTCTCGCTAAGAGCAAGTACAGTGATCGTGGAGGTCTCGGGATCGACGATCCAGTACTCCGCGATCCCCGCTTTCGCGTAGTCGCGGCGTTTCTGAATCAGATCTCGCTTACGACTCTCATCACTTGGGCTAACAACCTCCATGACAAGGTCGGCTCCTTGGGGAGGTAGAACCAGATTCTTCGGGATCTTTTTGGCTGTGAAGTAGGCCACATCCGGCTCGCGAATCTTGTCGGGAGCTACTCGAATCCGAAGAGGGGAATACATGGCGATTCCCAGCCGGTATTTTCGAACATGGGCCTGCAACATTTCATGTAGGTACATGACAATGAGTTGGTGCTGAAAGGTAGGCATTTCCAAGAATTCCAGCACACCGTTCGAGAACTCAACCAACTGATTTGTGTGGAGGGCGAGATAGTCCTCTTCCAACCATTCACCCTGGCTTGGGTACAGCCTCGCCAACTCCCAAACTGGAGTCCCCCGGTGAGATCGAGGAGCTTCCATCGCTTTCTTTTGAGCCGTCGTCATGGAACCTCCCATCGGTTGAGTCACTACGATCCGCAATCGCACAAAGGCATTCTACATCTTCGGCGGCTGGTAAATCTCCAGTCCCTCGACCAGCGTCGCGGCCCGCGAGCGACGGACTTCTTCCAACTCCACCGGAATCGGCCCCATCGCCTCGGTCCGCTTAGCGAATTCGCGACCGTCGAACGTGCCGGTTTTCATGATCTTTTC
>JANOKO010001348.1:0-1092 GCA_031419335.1 Planctomycetota bacterium | reverse complement strand
GTCGCGGATGGCCGCTCCATCGGCTGTTATCATCACTTGGTCACCCATCGAGCTGCCTAGGTTATCAATCGCGATTTGAGGCTCGCCATCGTCCCCTCCCGCCAGGTCCAACGGCTGCACGATCAGCAGCTTCCAGCCGTTGAGGGCCGAGTGCTTGATCGTCGCGTTCGTGCGACCGATAACCGAAGCCAATTGCATCGTGGTTCTCTACGGGTGGGAACACGTTCGGCACGCCGAACAGCGAAACGTCATTAGACGATCCGGAGATCGTCGACCATGCAGCACCTTCTCACGCGGGTGAAGGTCAGCGGGTTGGTGACGCCTTCTCCGGTGGGGGTCGCGATGCTGAAGGACAGGTAACCTTCGCCGCCGAGGCCGAGGCCAGCGGGTGAGGCTCCGTTCTTGATGAACAGGGTCGTGTCCATCGCGTGGGCCATGATGCTCATGTTCCGCACGTTGCGGCTGTGGATGATCGCGGTGTGGCGGAAGCCGTGTTCGAATTCCACAGCCAGATCGACGGCGTGCTGGAAGTTCTTAGCGCGCACGAACGGGACGAAGGGCATCATCTGCTCTTCGGGGACGAAGGGGTTGTTCGTGTCGGTCTCGCCGTACAGCAACTGCGTCCCGGCGGGGACTCGCAGGCCAATCTTCTCAGCCAGGACAGCGGGGTCTTTGCCGACCAGATCGCGGTTGAGGACCCAGTGATCGCCCGCCTTGGGAGGTGGCGAGAACGCGATCTTTGTCAGAGCGTCGATCTGCTGAGCATTCAGCCGGTACGCTCCCTGCCGCCCCATCGACTCCATCAGCGAATCGAAGATCGGCTGGACGGCGAAGACTTCCTTCTCTCCGATGCACAGCAGGTTGTTGTCGAACGCGGCCCCGGAAATGATCGACCGCGCGGCGTTGTCGATGTCAGCTGTCTCGTCGACGACGACGGGTGGGTTCCCCGGTCCAGCGACGACAGCCTTCTTGCGGCTGGCCATGGCCGCACGGGCCACAGCCGGTCCGCCCGTGACGCACAGCATCTTGATGCCGCGATGCTGGAAGATCGCATCGGCGGTTTCGAGGGTCGGCTTCTCGATGATCGTGACG
>JANOKO010001347.1:0-3740 GCA_031419335.1 Planctomycetota bacterium | reverse complement strand
TTCTCTTTGAACGCGGCAAAGCCGCCGAATGCCGAGTTGATCGCGGCGGCGAGGTCTCCGGTCGGTTCACCCCCCGCGTTGGGACCGATCACCGTCCAGAACAACGAGTGATTGGCATGACCACCCGCGTTGTTGCGGATCACCGTGCGAATGTCGTCGGGAACCGAAGCCAGGTCCGAGATCAGGGCCTCAACCGACTTGGCCGCCAGCGCGGGATGCGCTTCCAACTTCGCGTTGGCGTTGTTGATGTAGGCTTGGTGGTGTTTGCCGTGATGAATCTCCATGGTCTTGGCATCGATGTGCGGCTCCAAGGCGTTGAAGGCATACGGCAGCGGGGGAAGACTGTAGGGCATGGGAAACTCCTGTGTTTCAATGGACTGTGACTGGGCGATCTGCCACCAAGGGCAATCCCCATCCCACGGTCTTGGGACGAGCATGGGGAACGGCTCCATTCTAGGAAGAACCGTGGTGGCAACAACTCTGAGAGGCACGCAGTCCCCGGAGGATCTCCTCTGATGAGGTCGGTCGGACTGAAGAGTTGTGCCAGAAGCAGGCTGAAAAGACCGCCCGTCATCGAGAACTCACAGCCCCTCATTCAGTGGTAGCAGCTCCTTCGGAAGAAACATGCCGTCCTTTCGCACCAGCTTCCCATCGAAGTCAATCTCGCCCCCACCGTACTCCGGGGTCTGGATCAGCACCAAGTCCCAGTGGACGCGGCTACGGTTGCCGTTGTCGGCGGTTTCGTAGGCTTGGCCGGGAGTGAAGTGCAGCGACCCGCCGATCTTCTCATCAAACAGAGTGTCGAGCATCGGCTTCTTCACGCGGTTGTTGCAGCCGAGTGACCACTCGCCGATGTAGCGGGCTCCTTCGTCCGAGTCGAGAATCTGATTGAGCCGGGCCGTTTCGCCCCGACACTCGGCGTGGACGATCTTCCCGTCTTTGAGTTCGAACTTGATTCCCTCGAAGACGGTCCCCTGGTACAGCGAGCCGGTGTTGTAGGTAATGACTCCATTGCAACTCGTGCGGACCGGGGCGGTGAACACCTCGCCATCCGGGATGTTGCGGCGACCGTTACAGGGGATGACCGGGATGTCCTTGATCGAGAACGACAAATCGGTGCCCGGACCTTTGATCTGCACATGGTCCGTGGCCAGCATCAACTCGCGCAGCGGCTCCTGCCGCTTCGCCATCTCAGCATAGTCAGCGGTGCAGACATCGAAGTAGTAGTCCTCGAACGCCTCGGTACTCATGCGGGCCAACTGGGCCATTGAGGCAGTCGGGTAGCGCAGAACGACCCACTTCGTCTTCGGCACCCGCAAGGCGGTATGCACCGGCTGCCACCACAGCCGCTGATACAAGTCCAACTTGTCGGCTGGCACATCGGCCATCGCGTTCGAGTTGCTCGCCCCGCGAATGCCAATGTAAGCACTCATACGGGCCATCGTGTCGCGCTCAATTTCGCCGACGAGCTGCATGCCAGTCTCGGTCGCCGTGCGGTACCGCGTGCGGAGGACACTCGTGTTGCCACGCCAAACGACCGGATGCGCCCCCTTCTCAGCGGCGATCTCGACGAGGTTCGAGACGAGCTGGGGATCGGGAAGGTCGAACGCCTCAATCAGCACCTTCTCGCCCGGTTCGAGACGGGTGGAGTGCTCGATGAGGAGCCGGGCGAGTCTTTCGATACGGGGGTCGCGCATGGGATGGGCAGAGAGGAGAGGTCAGAATCTGGAGCTCAGGACTCCGCTTCAGGTGTTGGTCGTTGGCTCGGACGCAGCCGGATGCTGATCAGCTGGACCTGGCAATCATCCTCCACAATTATGTAGAGGATTTCGATGGCACGATGTTCGATGTGCCAGAACTGCTCGTCGTGATGATACAAGGGACGGCCCGCCTGATCGGGAATGGTCCTCAAGACAGGCTCCAACTCGTCCATCGAGCGCTGAACTTCATGATCCAAGAGCCACAGGTCGGCGAGCCGTTCAGCGAACTCAGTTCGTTGAACGACGGTGTAGCGACGCTGAGTCATGAGCAGCTCTCCGGGGATGAATCTGAACAATCTCCGACCGAAGGGACTGCCTGGCAAGATTGTGCCGCGGTTGATTTGGGAATGCAATCAAAGGAACTCTGAAATCAGAGCAACAACTGACTGCAAAACGCGTTGCGTCAATTTAGTCAACGACAATCTTCGCCTTCAGCCGGTCCAAAAGTTCACGAAGCGTCCCAGCAGGCACGAAATTCTTCGCAGCCTCTACCGCTTCATCCAGTTCAGCCTCACTGAATCCGTGGCTGATCTTGAGCTTGGTGAGCAGTCGCCCGGATCGATCCACAACCTCAACCGGCTCACTCGACTCATCGAGGATGCGCTGTTGCTCTTCGGTAATCATCAGTTGGGACATGATGGCTCCTCTCTTGCGATCGCCTTTGATTCTATCGGTCGATCGGAAATCAGTCGATCCCCGATTTGTGACCTGCCCTCCACATCTGGCGGATCAGGCATCACCCTCTCAGTTCTTCCCGCCTCCCAAGTCCAGCGGCACCAGTGTCGGTTCCTGCACCTCCACCGTCCGGACCTCGCCCCGTGCCAGCAGCGACGGAGCGGATCCCTGCGAATGGTCCCGGCCCTCGTAGACTGAGAAATCATTGAAGAACAACTTCTTCGCGATCCAGTATGCCCAACTCTTCTCGGGCACCGCACTGGCCGGGTTGTACTGCGAGGGACGGACTTTCATAGCGTTCAGTTCGGCCATCGCAGTCGCGCGCACAGTGCCGTCCTTCGCGGTGTGCTTTGTGACCAGGTTCGCCAGCAGATCGGGCCGCTCCAGCACGATACAGCCGCGAGTCGTGTCGCGAGCCAGTTCTCGGAAGTCCTTGAGGAACGGTGATTCGAACTTCTCGACCAGTGTCTTCGACTCATCATGGATCGAGTCGGTGACGAACTGCACGATCGGGCACGGCTCGATCCCGCCCCAGGGGTTGATGTGGTGTGAGATCCCAGTGGCTGCGGGGCAGAGTGCCTGACCCGCTTGGTCGTAGTAAGCGTCGACGAACACGATCGGCTTCTTGGCCCGCATCTCGACGACGAACTTTCTGATTCGCAGCATCTCGTCGGGGGTCAGGCACAGATCCTCGCACGCCTCCGGTCCCATCGGGCGGTAGACGTGGAACCACGTATAGAACACCCCCATCTCGATCAGCCGGTCGACCCACTTCTCGGTCACGAGGTCATTGAGGTTCGTCTTGCACACGCTCGTGCAGACCCCGGTGAACACCTTGTTCTTCAGGCAGTTCTCGATCCCCTGCATTGTCTTCGACAGCACTCCGGCCCGGCCCCGCCGCTCATCGCTGACAATCTCCGATCCTTCGACGCTGATCAGCGGAGTGACGTTGCCGAGCTGGCGGATACGCTTGGCGACCTCATCGGTGATGAAGTGCCCGTTGGTGAAGACCTGGAAGTAGCACTCCGGATGCTCAGCGAGTATGTCGAGCAGATTCGGGTGCATGAACGGCTCGCCGCCCACGATCCCAAAGAAGACATTGCCAGCGGCCTTGGCCTCGTTGATCAGCTTCCGCATGGCCACGATGTCAATGATCTGCTGCTTGGCCGCGACATCAACCCAGCATCCCTGGCAGCGGAGGTTGCACGAATTGATGACGGAGACGTACAGGAACGGCGGGAAAACTTCGCCCTTTTTCAATCGGGCGAAGTGGATTACATCGTCGCTTTGCGGGGCGATCCGCCG
>JANOKO010001346.1:0-2114 GCA_031419335.1 Planctomycetota bacterium | reverse complement strand
CGCCGCCCCGGTAGGGTCCAATGCGACCCAACCGGGGCCACCCCGCCAGTCCCCCGTGCCAGTGGGGTCGCGACTCATCAGCCCCAGCGATGCCTGCCGGGAGGGCGAAGCTCCTGCTGAGCCGCGAGCCAGGGGACGACGTTTTCTCGCGTGAGCGGCTCGGCAGGAGCCTCGCCCCCCCGAGGGAGGTGAACCCCAAATCAAGCCTTGACGGGAATAGAGTAAATCACGTGCGGCCTGCGGATCGCGTGCCGCTCAGCACGGGGGACTCACGTCCTCCCGCTCGCTGCTCACTTTCCAGCCCGCTCCAGGTTCAGCCTCAGCAAAGCCGCCAGAAGTGCGTCGTCGCTCATGTCCGCGTCCCAGCCGTAGGCGGCGAAAACAGCGGCGTCGAGTTTCTTGTGGGCCAAGTCGAGCCAAGTCGGACGTTCGTTGTAGAGGTTGGTCAGCGTGCGTTTCTTGAGCTTGGCCGCACTGGCGTCGTCCTTCGGAACCACGCGAGGATAACGCACGGTCCCGATCTCGCGTTCCCCCGAGCCGGAAGCGTCAGCGCCCAGAGAACCCCCAACTAGCCCGACGCGTAAGCGAGGGTTCTGCACGCTGGATGCACTGCGTGCCTCCGGTCCCTCGCTGACGCGTCGGGCTAGTGAAGCAGTGGCTCTCACAATATACCGATCCCAAGGCCCACCGATCGTCCCGGGAAATTCGAGATACTCGGTCTTCGTCCACTCGGCAGGATTCAACCAGTGGCATCGCAGCTGGTCGAGTTCTTTGGCTGCGGCTGCGATCTCTTCACGCTGAGGGTCTGTTGGCTCGGGGAAGGGGAAGGTCTCGAAACAGGTGGTTGGCGTGTAACGAGGGCGAGTTTCTAGGCGGGTGCCGAGCTTCAGCCCCCACAGTTCATGCGGCCGCGAATGCAGGACGCCAAAGAAATAGTCGTCCGACCTCGCGAAGACATAGAGTTGATGATCCGGCTCTGTAGGTGATTCCATCCAGGCAAAGACCCGGTACTTGCAGACAGTTGGTGTCACAAGAAACCGAGACAGGCGGCTAATGGCCGCTTGCATTTCAGGACATGAACGGGCGAGAAGCCACCACTTCTCCTGTTGACGTGGTTCGCGGTGATTTTCTCGAACCGGACGCACATGCTCGCGAACGTATTCAAATGCCGATTCGAATGACGCCGACTCCGCGACAGCTCGTTCGTGAAAGTCGATGATCCACATTCTCGAATCCCGACGAGTCACTGTCATCCCATTCGCATACGGAAAGACAACATCACTGGTCGGACGCTGCGTCGGGTTCACCGATCGTAGTAGGTCTTCAGCAATTGAATCACAGATGTCAAATGGAGCCTTTTTCGTAGTCCCGATGTATGCAATCCCAGAGTTCTCTCTGATTCGTCTCGCCGTGGTTGTGTCCGATGCGGTGCTGAGATTCGCGTTGATCTGTTCGACAGCTTCGCCATCGAGAACCCGCAGCTTCTCTGATCCGTCGTCAAAGCCGATTATCGACACATGGACGTTGGCACCGTCTAGAACCCAATCACGATCGCTCTCCGCAAAGAAGATGTCGCAACTCTCCTTGATGCGGTGCAGCGTTTCACGATTGTGTCCTCCGCGGATGCTTTGCGTTGCCAAGAGTCCGATGCGGCTTGCGCGCTGCCGTACAAGCTGCTCTCTCCCGCGTTCGAACCAATAGCAACAGAAGTCTGAGCCATTTGGAATTCGATCCTGATACCTCGCGAACAAGGCGTCAACATATTCGTCACCCAAGTGAGCTCGCAGCTTCTTGTTACCCAGAAACGGCGGGTTCCCCACGATGAACTCGGCATCCGGCCATTCGGGTTCACAGGGGTGGGCGGGGTCGCTGAGGTCGAGGATCGCATCCATGCGGCGGATCGACTCAATCGGCTCCAGGACCGGGTTACTGGGTGGGTTGAAGCCGTTGTGGTGCATCCATTGCAAGTACCCGATCCAGATCACGACGCTCGCCAGTTCCTGCGCATAGGGGTTGATCTCGATCCCGGCCAGCTGTGTCGGGCGAATCTGCGGAAACTGGCCGATCCCTTGGCGAGCGGCGTACGTGATGACTTCCTTTTCCAGGTCGAGCAG
>JANOKO010001345.1:0-5059 GCA_031419335.1 Planctomycetota bacterium | reverse complement strand
CTGAGCTGTTCCACACTGGATGGATTCTCTGCCAGTCCCTGGGGCGAGGCCGTCGGGCCGGGGGAGGCTTCGAGAGGGTTCGTAGTCAGAGGGGGCTGGTCATCCAGAGTATCCCCGGAAGGAGTGGCCTCCGTGGGTGTCTGGACTCCCTGCGGAAGTGTCGCCGCCATTGTCGCCGAACTGGCTCCTGCGGAAGCAGGGGGAGCATGTATTCCTTGCTCGGGGGGCCGTGCCGAATCCGCAGGTTGCACCACTGCGGCAACCGCGGGAGGTACAGGCTTCACCGGGTGCGGCGGAAAGAACCCCTCCCAAAAATGAATCAACACCGCCAGCGCCAGATACGCCCCACCGAACGGCAGCACGACATGTCGCACCAGTAGCCGACCCAGCCCCGTCCCAAAGGCCAGCGAACTCAGCCGCTGCGACGAGCGCAGGTAGATCGCCCCCTGCCGATAGACCCCATCTAAGACCTTGGCCAACTGCCGGTCCGCTCGCAGCAACCGGTCGCCCCACGCCAGTTCCACCGGCCCCGACACATCCGGCAACTTCAAGCTGCTCTGTGAGAGGGCATCGCGCACATCGCCCATCGTGATGAAGCCGCGCTCGACCAGCCGGTCGAGCAGTCCTTCGATCACCTTGCGGCGGGCCACGCGCTCCGGGATGTTCTGAGGCACCAGGCCCACATCGTCGAAAGTCTTCTCAATCAGAGGCCGCACGGTCTGCCGCAGCTCCTGGTCCGAGCGGGTTTGCACCTCATTGATGAGGGCCATCAAGCGGTTGCGGTCGCTGGCCGAGATGCGGATCGACGAGGCCCGGTCGGCTGTCGCCCGAAGATACTTCGCGCTCTGGACCGTCTCCAGTAATGGGAGCTCCTGTCGCAGCGGCTCGCCACCCAGAGTCTTGACCCAGCCCCAGACATTGAACCGGTAGACCCCGCGTTCGTAAGCCACGCAGACTTTTTGCAGGTCGTAGAGAATTCTGGCTTCGACGCTGCGATAGCCCTCAGCGGCTCGGGTCAGCAGGGGGCATAATGCCCGCCACCACGCCTCCATCTCCGCGTCATTGAGCCGCCAGACTCGCTGCAAGCGCTGGGCCAGTAGTCGCAAGTCGGACTCGGCACCAGCCCGATTCTTATCAGACGAGGACGAGTCGGCCTTCACCGCCCGCATCCGCAGGATGGCCGCCTTGACTTGGTTGCCGAACTGTCCCGCCCGCTCGGCCCGGGCCAGGAGCATGGCGGTCATCGGCGATTCGAGCGCTGCGGGCTGAACCGCCAGTGGATCCAGTGCAGACTCAGACTGAGGCACTACTTCCGCAGGCACCACATCGACCACATCGGGCACCAACCGCTCGGGTGCCCCCTTGGGTTGCGTCTGGCGATACCATTCCGCGTGTGGCAACTCCGCCCACAACGGCTCTAAAGCCTCCCAGTTCCGCATCGCCGGGAAGAACAGCTCCTGATCCCACGGAGCGAAGTATTTCAGCTCCAGCGCGACCGCCAGGAACTCCACATACGCCACCTCATCATCCTGTGGAGGGAGCAGCAATTCGTCTTTGAGCAGAACCTGGCGGACTTCCGTGAACTCCCCCGCTCCGATCCGCCGAATATGTTCGACAATCAAGGACGAGGTCAACTGTTGATCCTCAATCTGCTGTTCGATCTCAGCATGCACGCGACCATGAAACGTCAGTCGCCAGAACGCATGCAGACGCTCCGCACTCGACAGTCGGGCAAACTCTTCATCATCGGTCGGACGAGCCAGCAGGATCATCCGCCGCGGCAATTCCTCCGCTGGCGAGAGTCCGAGTTCTGACCGATCCGCGATAATGAGCAACCGCTCGCGCTCGATGGTGTAGACCTTGGAGTGCGGCACGCGCAGTCCCAGTCCCGGAATCCGACGGTCCTGAATGATGACCCGCCGCAGGATGCGTGGCTCCACGAACAGCACGCGCGGATCTGCCTGCGAGACCAGAGCCTCAATCGCTTCGAGTGAGAGTAGAGCCGGTGGAATGAGAGAATGGGAACTCATGCCCTCAGTGTATCTCAATGAGACAACTCTGGCAGTCACGACACGCCAAAGAGAGGCGTCATGGGTGAAGATTCTATCTGATTACGACTGCAGGTGCTGCGCGTCTCTCGGAGTCCACGACTAATGTCTGTAACATTGCGAGGCGTGTCTCACCTTCCCCAGGGTCGTACTCGCACCTCAGATCACCTCCACATGGACTTGTTGTCTCGTGAACTCCGCCGCTGATCGACTCCGTCAGATGTTCTCCCCCGAAGCGACCTCGCAGGCGTTGAATCTGCTGACCCAGACGCTGACGGCACACTTCGATGAGGTCTTGCGCGGTCGTGGTCCGGTCCAGCGCTGGAGTCCTCCACAAGAGAAAATCGCTCGTGCGGGACGCTGGTTGGATGACGCGAGTGAGTCCGATTCGTTTCCGATCGAGCGCGTGCGAAAACTCCTGCAGGAGGCACTCGCGAATGGACAGAATCTGCATCACCCACACTACATCGGGCATCAGGTTCCGGGACCACTGCCATTGGCGGGAGTGTTTGATGCTCTGGCAACAATCACGAACCAAGTGATGGCGGTCTACGAAATGGGACCGTGGGCCACAGCGGTTGAGCGCGCGCTGATCCACAGGTTGGGTGAGGTCATCGGACTGCCCAGCGGGGAATACGCCGGACTAGTCACCAGTGGCGGATCGATGGCCAACCTCACCGCACTGTTGACCGCGCGGAACATCGTCCACTCCGAGAGCTGGAAAGAGGGCCTCTCAACTCTCCCGACTCCCCCGGTCCTACTCGTGCAGCAGGACGCTCACTACTGTATCTCCCGCTCAGCGGGAATTCTCGGTATGGGCACGAACCAGATCGTGCGTGTGGGACTCGATTCCCAACGGAGGATGTCACCGGTGGCTCTCGTTGCCGCACTGCAAGCTCACCGAGACCGCACCATCCCGGTCACAGCTGTGGTGGCTTGTGCCTGTGCGACACCCATTGGAGCGTTTGACCCACTGGAGGAAATTGCAGATATCTGTGAGCGATTCGATGTCTGGCTGCATGTGGATGCAGCCCATGGGGCGGCCGCAGCGTTCAGCCACAAGTATCGCCACTTGGTCAGGGGGCTGGAGCGAGCGGACAGTCTGATTTGCGATGCACATAAGATGATGCACGTGCCTGCCTTGTGTGCATTCGTGTTCTACAAACAGGCAGCCCACCGCTTCGCAGCGTTTCAACAGGATGCTCCCTATTTATTTGATCCTTCGGCTCCAGGGATGGCGGAATATGATTGTGGGCTGATGACGCTGGAGTGTACGAAACGAGCTGCGGCACTCGGGGTCTGGGGGGTGTGGAGTGCATACGGTCCGGGCGTATTCTCGGATTTGATCGATGTGACATTCGACTTGGCCAGCGAGGCTTGGCATTTACTTCAAGCACAGCGGAATTTCGACGCTCCGTTCCCTCCACAGTGCAATATCGTCGTATTTCGAAGTGTCGATAGGGTCGGAAATCTCAGCTCCCAGAACGAACTGAATCGGGAAGTCAGGCGTCGTTTGATTGAGTCTGGGGAGTATTACATCTCGCAAACAACTTTGGAGGGGGTGGCCTATCTGAGGATGACTCTGATGAACCCGTTGACGACAATATCGACTGTGACTGATATGCTGAGGCGAATCGACCAGATCGCACAACACATCCGAGATGGACAGTCAAGTCGACCAGTCGCACCGTTCAGATGAATTGAACAGGGCTAATCCAAAGGAAATGAGCGAAGGGGATGGAAGCCACTTCCCGCCAGAGTGATCGTGTCATAGACTTGACGGTTATGGAGTGGGCGTCAGGACCGTCAGAAAAACGAATGCTGTCTCCCACTCTTCGACGACTCAACGCATCAAGGCCTGACTCGCCTGAGAAGGAAGGGGACACCTGTGCTGATTCAAATTGCCTGCCGTCATGGACACCTCCGCGAGGAAACTCGACAGTTGCTTTCTCAGAAGGCCGAGAAGTTACTGACCTATTTCGAACGTGTCAGCGCGATCGTGGTCACCATTGATGTTAAGGTGGCGGACCATGTGAAGGTGGAAATCCAGGTGAACGCCGAACACAAGCACGACTTCGTGGCTTCGCATGAAGGGGCCGAGGTCGTGGCCGCGTTTGATCAGGCGCTGCACAAAATGGAACATCAGATCACAAAGTACAAGGAAAAGGTGCAAGATCACCGCCGTGATCGGCCTTTGAATGAGTACGGGAAGAGCGATGAAACGGACGAGGTGACGGACGAAGCGACCGCCTGAGTCCCTCCCAAACAGAAAATGCAATCACATTCTACCGCTGGCATGTTGGCGGGAGGGGCAAGTCCCTTCTAAGATGTCTCTTTCGACAAGAGTCCTGTTCGTGTCCAGAAGATTCCTCCGGGGAGTTTTTTGTGCGACCGGACAATTCCCCGTCGGATCTGGAGTCGAACGAGCTCCGGCAGGGGTTTCGTGTGAGGATTGGCGATGAAACTGACGGACATCGTAGCGGCTGACGCTGTGATTACGAATCTCAAGGCCACGACCAAGGATGAGGCGATTCGTGAAATCGTCAACTCGCTCCACGTTGCGGGCAAGGTGGCGGCGGAACACACCGACGCCATCATTTCCGCAATCATGAAGCGGGAGGAATTAGGTTCGACGGGCATCGGGCGCGGGGTGGCTGTGCCGCACACGAAGCACGGCTCGGTCGATTCGATCGTGGCGACCGTGGCTCTCTCGGAGGCGGGACTGGACTTTGCCGCCCTCGACGGGGAGGTGGTTCACATTCTGTTCCTGCTGATCTCACCGCCAGACCGTCCGGGTGAACACCTGCGTGGGCTGGAAACGATCACACGGCACCTGAAGAGTGACGAATTCTGCAGCTTCATGCGTCAGTGCAAAACGGCGGAAAAGGTCATCGATCTGCTCAGAGAAGGCGACGAGAAGCAGTTTTGATCCTGAACCCGCGTTGGGTTTCCTTGTCTGATGAGGCAGAGCGTGGTGCGTTGGCACTTGCTTTGCACTGAACACTCGGATG
>JANOKO010001344.1:0-5910 GCA_031419335.1 Planctomycetota bacterium | reverse complement strand
GGCCGGGCTGATCATCTCTGAGAGCATGTACAAACCCTCTGGAACCAACAATGCAACAAGCAATTGTGATGAATGGTTCGAGCTGTTCAACTCAGGGCCAGGCTCCGTGAGTCTGTCAAACATCCGGTTTGACGATGCCGTCAATGCCAGCGCTGGGGTCACTCTCAGCGGCTCGCTGGGAGCTGGGAAATACGCCATAGTTGCCAACAAAACGCTCGCGAACTGGCAGACCGTCTTTGGGACACTCCCCACGGGAACTTTGTTTCTGCAACCCGCTGGGCTCTGGAACACTTTGGCAGACGGTGGCGAACCGTTGACACTCTACAATATCGCGACGGCTACGAACTTCTTCTCTGTCAATTATACCCACCCCCAAGCAAACGGAGTGTCCGTACAGTTTGTCGGCACGAACGCAGCCCTGGCCTCTCCCTTCAGCTTTACCGCTGGCAAATGGGAGAATGCCATGACTTCGGGTGGCGGCACGTCGGGTGACAAGCATTCGGCAGGCACCGGCACACTTCTCGCCGCCACGGCACCGGAGCCAGCCTCCATGGCTCTCCTCGGGCTCGCCGCAGCCGGACTGACAGTTGTGGTTCGTCGTCAACGACGAGTGACTGGTGCCGTACCCGCCGCTTGATTGCACTCTGCTGCCCCAGCCGCGACACGTCGATCATGGGGCCACCAGAGAGTCATCGTTCGGCGATTCTCGTACTCTGGAATGGTGACCGCGGAAAACCCTGCGAAAACGGAATGGCGGCCTTCCAGAACGATCTCCCCTTGCGAAAACGCAGCCAGAGTGGCTGGAAAAACCAGCCCCCCCTTGGTATCAATTGGGGAGTGATGGGTCTAGTTCGGCGTCCTTTCAGGGAGCGCGGGGGCACATCAGTTGAGTTTCGAGAACCCCAGGAGTCTCTTGCCATGTCGTTCCACGTTGGAGAAGCCCTTTGCGGCGACGGAAATGAAATCGCCCACATCGATCTGCTGATTGGTGACAAGAGCGGTCCTGTCGGCGTGGCATTTGCCAATGCCCTCGTAAATCAGTCTCAAGGACATTCGAATCTTCTGGCTGTCCTGGCCCCGAATCTGGGAGTGAAGCCCGTCACTGTCATGATCACGAAGGTCACGATCAAGGGAGCCAAGCAAGCCGTCCAAATGTTCGGACCCGCCCAGTACGCCGTGGCCAAGGCCGTGGCTGACAGCGTCGAAGCCGGGATCATTCCGAAGGACCAGGCGGAAACCCTGTGCATCGTGTGCGGCGTGTTCATTCACTGGGAAGCCGCCGACGACAAGAAGATCTTCCAGTACAATTACGACGCGACCAAGCTGGCCATCGCCCGAGCCATGAAGAACGAGCCCAGCGCGAGCGAAATGCTGGCCAAGAAGGACACCGCCAAGCACCCGTTCTCGGGTGTCTGATGGGGCAAGATCGGAGTCTGGCGCTCGGCCATACGACAAACTCAGAAGCCCGGTGGCTCACCAGCCACCGGGCTTTCGTGATTTCGTTCCAGGTCCGATCGACGGATTCAACGACATTCAGAAGTCGCGCCGAAGCGGACAGGTCGAGTCCATCGCTGGTGCCCTATAGCATTTGGGACCACAGCAGTTCGCCCAGTCCAAAAGAGAAGAGGTTCGCCACGACGATGGCGAGTGCGTCCCGCCACGTCGCGCTCGGATCAGGTGGCAACCGTCTGCTAAACGCCAGCCAGAATAGAATCACTTCGGCCAGTGGCGCGAAGGTCTCGGCGACGAGGAGATACCAGCCTCGTTGATCCCCCGAGAACAAGGGTGGCAACACGAGCCACACCACTGGGTACGTGCATAGTGTCAGCCACACCCCAGCGAAGACTCGCACTCGGAGCGGGTGACGACGCGAGAGCCCGGCGGCCAGCACCAGGGTTTCAATCATGATCGTCAGGATGCCGCACACGAGCATCGAGCCGATGTAGTCCCAGGTCAGCATGGCCTCAAATCATTCGTAACAGGAACGGCACCTCGGCCAGCACATGCAGCATGGCGACCGTGAAGTAGACTCGGCGAGTCGTCTCGTAGTCGACGCCAAAACAGACCCACAACACGCTCACCAGCAACACACCGGACAACAGGATCGCTACCACCCCACGCGACCACGTTTTGCTCCGACGCGACACGGGAATCGTCTCGATTTGCCAGGGCCACGAGCGTAACCCAATGAGAGGGATCAAGATGACCCACACTCCGTAATGGACCAGTTCGAGGAAGGTATGCGTGGCCACCAGAAAATACGGTGACATGCCGTGCAACAGACTGGCCCCGACATGATTCGTCAGCGTGTCGGCGTGCACGGTTGGTCCAAAGGCCAGAGTGATCTGATCCGTGCCCGGTAGATTCGGCACACCTTGCAGTTGCCACCACATCGCGACCACAGCCAGCGGGACACAGGTCACAGCGCACCAGTAGGGCTGTCGCCATTCGGGACGTGATCTCGCCAGTTCCCGGTCGAGCAGACACAGTGCCATGAGCGGATGCAGAAAGACCAGCGACAGCGGCAAAGTGTACGGCCACAACCAAACAGCCGCCGTCAGCAAACAGGCCACCGGCCAGACCCAGCCGCCATCGAACCGGGGGTTGGTGTGCGACCTCATCGAGACCAGCAGCGCCATCCAGAATAGAAAGGCGGTACTCCAGATCGAGATCCCAAAGTCATCGAGACCTTCCCACCGATCCAGCAGAAACGGCAGGGCCGCATACGCCCCCGACAGTCCGACGATGCCGAGCCCCGAAACGACGAAAAAACTCGTTAGCTTCCCGGTACGAGCAGGCAAACGCCCCAAGGCGTACCGCAACTCAAACCAGTTGTGCGGCCCCGCGAACAAGAACACAGCTGCGAATGCGACCGAGATCGGCAGGGCCACTGAGAGCCATGCCGAGCCAATTGCCAGCCCAAGGAAGCACAGAGCAAACATCCAGCGGAGGTCACTGGGTTTTGTCGATGAGTCGATGGCAGCCCCGGCAACGGACATGGCTTACTGGTCCTGCGATTCTCCGGTGCGTCCTTTTTTTGCGATCCACAAGCCCAGCAGAACCACTCCCGCGGTGGCTGCGACGCCAGCGATCACCATCGGGACCGGACTCTTCATGTTCTGTATGGGGGACTGGGGGGCAATGTCTGCCTGGATCGCGGAATCGGTCTTCACCAGACTCCTCGCCTCCAGTTCAGAGAGGGAGACGTGGCTGGGATCTCTGCGTACGGGAGATGGTCCCGGGCCGATATCTGCGTGAACAGTAGACGCGGAGAGTATCAGGATCGCAAACAGGGACAGGACCGAACGCTTCATGGCCACCTCAACGAGTTGACTGGAGTGGGAACAAAGATTCGATGCGACATCCGCTCAAAGCGTTCCAGAAACTTTTTGAGTATATCCACCGTCTCGAATGAAAGGCTCCACTTCGGAACTTTCGCGAAGTGGTTTCGGACCAGACCCTTACGGCTCCTGCGAGTCCTTGGGGCGTCCCTTTTTCGTGAGCCACAGGCCGAGCAGTACCACCCCGGCAGTGGCGGCAACACCAGCGATCACCAGCGGGACCGGACTGTCTTTCGGTTCGGGCGGAATGATGGGAGGTGAAGGTGCAAGGTCCGCATGAACCGTGGACGCGGTGAGGACCAGCATCGTGAACATCAAAAACAGGCAGCACCTCATGGAAACCTCCAGCCATCGAAAGTGGAATCTGAAACACGGGCATCTTCAGTGGAGACCACCTTTCAATGTTGTAATCCTACCCGAAGACCATTGCTACCCTCCGTTCCCAGTCGGCTTCACCGGTGCCAGCTTGGTCCGAATTTGTGTGGCCCGGGCGGCGTTGCGGTCGGAGGACTCCATCGGGTTGCCGCTCCGCTTTTGCAGGTGGGCTGGTTGCGTGTGGATGAATAGTTCGTTGATCGTCGGGATTTCGATCCCGTCGATCAGACCGAGGTTGATCCCCAGACGCAAGCTGCTGAGCAGGTGCATCGTCTCTTCGGAGGTAATCGTCCGCGCACTTTGCAGGATGCCCAGCGCTCGTGAGACCTTGTCGTGGAGCTTGGGTCGATTGTCTTTGACCATCTCGCGGCGGGTGCGGCGTTCGTACTCCAGGACATCGGGGATGGTCAACTGCATGAGCTTGATGATCTGCTGTTCGGACTTGCCGAGCGTGATCTGGTTGGAGATCTGGTAGAAGTCGCCCATCGCCTGACTCCCTTCGCCGTAGAGGCCGCGGACCGCCAGGCTCATCTTGTGCATCGACTGAAAAACTTTTTGGATCTCCTTGGTCATCACCAGGGCAGGGAGGTGCAGCATGACACTCACCCGCATGCCAGTCCCCACGTTGGTCGGGCACGAGGTCAAGTAGCCGAACTCCTCGTTGAAGGCGAAGTTGACTTGCTGTTGGAGGGCATCATCGACCCGGTTGATTTCCTGCCAGCACTCGTCGAGAGCCATCCCGCTGCGGAGCACCTGAATCCGCAGATGGTCCTCCTCATTGACCATCAGGCTCATCGATTCCTGCGGACCGATGCCCACCCCGCGCGGTCCTTTGGCCTCCGAATGTTCCCGGCTGATCAATTGACGCTCCACCAGGAACTGCCGGTCGAGCGCTTCCAGCGGGTCAATGCGGACATATCCCATCGAACTGGGAGGCAGCACTCCGGCCACCGGTCCGCGCAGTGCCGCCTCGACCTCGCCGCGAATCACGTCGGTCGCTTGCGGGGGGAAGGGAAAGCGGTCGAGATTTCGGGCGAGGCGAATCCGGCTGGAAACGACCACATCCGACTCGGGACCAACTCCCTTGAGCCACTCCCCGCTGCTATTCGTCAAGACATCAAAATCGAGCACCGTCATCCCCGCGTTGTTGGCGAATGTGTCTGTAGGGTCTGCCGCTTTATCGTCATGCCGTGAGTCCCGATCGCCCATCATCCGGCAGCATCTTCGCTCACGGGGACTTGGGACTCGGTGGTCTGAATCTGGTCGCGGAGGCGAGCGGCTTCTTCGTAGTCTTCCTGTTCCACAGCGGCCTTCAACTCGCTCCGCAGCCGCACCAGTTCATGATGCCTTAACGTGTTGGCAGAGGTCTGTGGCGGGCACTTGCCAACATGTTGGAAATCCTGGTGAATGCTTTCCAGGAGCGGCAACAAATCGTCGTGGAACGAGGTGTAACACTGCGGGCATCCCAGTCGCCCCACGCTGCGAAACTGCTTGAAAGTGATCCCGCATCCCGTACAGGCCGCAATGCTGGACTCCTCTTCGGCCTCGGTGGCAGCGAGGTCGGCATCTTCGGCACCCAGTTCGCTGTCGAGATCCTCATCGTCATCACCCACTTCCAGAGACGGAATGCCTCCCACCTCGACAGAACTCAGATATTTCTGCGCGCACGTCTCGCACAGGTGAACCACCTGAGCGTGTCCCAATTGGATTTCTGTGATGTGAAGCGTGGCTGGCTTCGTACATCGCATGCACTTCTTCATGGAGTCGTCCTGTGTTGCTGCGCCAACTGCGGAGAACTGGTTCTCGGTTCGCTGTTGGAGACCTGTTCCCTGGGGACTATAGCAACGTGACGCCGACGATGGCACTTCCGTACGTCGTACACACGAGTCCCCAATTCCTATCATATCCCTCGGGCGAGATTCTGGAGGGTGACACATGTTCGGAAATGTGCTCTTCGGCAGAAACTGTGGGTTGATGTCCTGTTCCGCTCGCTGGATTCACGGCATCCCAGCTCCCGGCACAACAGTTCTTCTCCTCGACACTTCCGACTGAGGACAATTGGAGCCAAAAGACACACCAGGCAGCCTGGCGAGGTGTTCCCCCTCGACAGCGTGGGGAAGTCCACTCCACTCACAGCTCGCAGAAAGCTGCAATCCGCCCCACTTCGAAATGATGACGACACTCGGAGGGTTTG
>JANOKO010001343.1:0-1306 GCA_031419335.1 Planctomycetota bacterium | reverse complement strand
CTGAGTGATTACGCATCATACGTCTTGGCCAGAAACGGTTCGACCAAGTCCTTGAGCATTGGCAGTTCGGAGTCGATGAGGAACGCATCGTGGCCATGTGGGCTGGGGAGTTCAGCAAACGTGACATGGCGTTTGGACTGCAACAGGGCGTGGACCAATTCCTTGCTCTGCGAGGTCGGGAAGAGCCAGTCCGTGTTGTACGAAACCACGAGAAATCGAGCTTCAGTCTTGCTCAGGGCCTGCGGAATCGGGCCGTGGGTCGTCTCGATGCTGAAGTAGTCCATCGCCCGCGTCAGGACCAGATAGCTGTTGGCGTCAAAGCGTTCGACGAAGCGTTTGCCCTGGTAGTGCAGGTAGCTCTCGATCTGGAACTCGGTCTCCTTGCGGAGGTCGTAGGTCAAGTCGGCACTGTTTTGTAGCCGCCGCCCGAACTTGAGTTCGATCGACTGTTCTGAAAGATAGGTGATGTGCGCGATCATGCGTGCCAGGGCCAGGCCGAATCGCGGCTTCTCGGGATAGTCATAATAGTTCCCCTCGCGAAATGCCGGATCGGTATAAATCGCACGGCGACCGACGGCGTTAAACGCGATCCCCTGCGCATTGAGGCGTGACCCGCTGGCCAGCACGATGGCCGACTTCAGACCATCGGGATAGCGGGCGGCCCATTCCAAGACCTGCATCCCGCCCAGGCTCCCGCCCACCACAGCTAAGAGCTTCTCAATCCCCAGGTACTCCACCAACTTCTTGTGCAGACCCACGATGTCCGCAATGGTCAGGAACGGAAAGGTTGGGCCGAATGGCTTTCCAGTCTCGGGATCGACGGAACTCGGCCCTGTTGTCCCCATGCAACCGCCAAGGATGTTCGCACAAATCACGAAATACCGGTCCGTGTCGATCCCTTTGCCCGGCCCGATAAAGCCATCCCACCAGCCGGGCTTCTTCTCATCAGACGAGTGCCGACCTGCGACATGGGCGTCTCCGGTCAGCGCATGGCAGATGAAGATCGCGTTGTCGCGGCGGGGAGAGAGAGTGCCGTATGTCTCATAGGCCACCTGCACTGGACCAATCAGTTTTCCACTTTCCAGTTGTAACGGACATGGCGGAACACACAGCTGCACAAGGTGCGTTTGTGTGAATCCCCATGCAGGGATGTTCGGGGCAGTGATTGCCGTGTCAGCCAACTCGGGCATGGGTGGAATAGTCCTAATCGTGGGATAGGCTTCCAGCCTGTCGTCTTCCGCTATCAATCACCGGCTGGAAGCCTATCCCACGAACCTCAACTGTCTGCGATCGGCAGCGCGGGTTC
>JANOKO010001342.1:0-1258 GCA_031419335.1 Planctomycetota bacterium | reverse complement strand
ACGCCACACGGCATCGCGAGCGGCCCGGTACTGCCGGGTCGAAAAGATCAGCGTCACGTTGAGCGTGATCCCAGCTGCGGAGAGTTCCTCCAGGCACACCAACCGCATGATTAAAGTCCCTGCCACCCCTGCCGGTTTGGCCTGCCTGGAGGAACTCTCCGCAGCTGGGATCACGCTCAACGTGACGCTGATCTTTTCGACCCGGCAGTACCGGGCCGCTCGCGATGCCGTGTGGCGTGGAGCCCAGCGCCGTCAAGACCCGACCTCGTTGAAATCGGTCTACAGCATCTTCGTCAGCCGCATTGATGTGTATACCCTGGCCCAGGTGCCGGACCTCACCCCCGCAGCCCAGGGCCTCGTCGGGATCGTCAACGCCCAGCGGATCTGGGCCGAGAACCACGCCTGGTGGGGGCAGCACAACCTCCCCCGCCAACAGGAGATCGTCTTCGCCAGCACCGGCACCAAAGACCCGAGCCTCCCCGCCGACAAGTATGTCTCCGCTCTGGCTGGCTCCGACATCCAGACCAACCCGCCCGCCACCAACGCCGCTGTCGAGAAGCTCGGCCAGCGATACACCCGCCGCGTCGACCAGTCCCCACCCGCAGCTGTGCTGGCCGAGATCGATGCGAAGGTCGACTTCTCGCGGATGGAGCAGACCCTGATGAGCGAGGGCCTCAAGAAGTTCGCCGACCCGCAGAAGGCACTGCTCGCGCTGGTGGCCACGAAGCGAGCCGAGTTAGGAAACGCCCAGTAACGCCCAGGGGTTGCAACCCCTGGGCATTTGACTCACCACTCCCGCTCCGTCGATCCACCCTCAACCCTCCGGCCTCCTTGCCTCGTCACGCGATCCTCATCACGCTCGATCATCTGGCTGCGAGTTTGCTCGGAGCGTATGGGCAATACCGCGTGCGGACTCCCGCGCTGGATCAACTCGCGTCGCGGGCTGTGGTATTTCACAACGGCCTGTGTCATGCCGTGCCGGGGAGGGATCTTTCACCGACCGAGGACTGGCGGGCCACGCCGCAGGTGAAGCTCTTGTGGGCCGAGTGCGAGTCCGCGGGTCTACCGATCCAAATCGTCAAGCCGTCCCCCGACCAGCCCCCCCGTGAGTGGGTCCGCGACGGGGTGGACGCCATCCGGTCGCAGTTGTCGAGTGATCGACCGGGGCTGACGTGGATTCAAGGAATCGGCATCCCCGACCCCTGGGTGCCAGACCACAGTGGCTGGGATGTGGAGGTCGCGCGCTTACTCGGGACGA
>JANOKO010001341.1:0-9498 GCA_031419335.1 Planctomycetota bacterium | reverse complement strand
AACAGCCACTGCAGTACCTCGTACGGTGTACGTCTGGTACTTCGACCGACATCCAGCCCACACGAATTCGGGGCTAATGTCGGGAGACGACGAAGTACGAACGTACATGAGCTTCGTAGCACGCCGAAGGCTCGAGAAGCGAGCAGTCGAAGGCCCAGAGGTATCGATTGAGCAAGCCGTAAATCAGATGGCGGAATATGCTCTAGAGGATCGCGTGGAGCGACTAGAAAAACCGCTGACAAAAATCTTTGAGACGCGAAGAAAGTTTACGGGGGTTTGCTGCCTCTCGGCGGGGTGGCCCAGACATCGCTTTGGATGTCTGGGTGACGCAGGAACAAGAGGGATTGAAAAGTGAGCGTGTCACCCATAACCTCTTGTTGTTGCACAACCCAGACGCTCAAAGCAGTGTCTGGGCCACCTTGCCTTGGAACAAGCGATTCTCCAACCCGAGAGTCATTGTCCACTCGGGTCGGGGCCATCCGCATAGCCTCCTGACCCCGCCACCCGAAAGTCACCCGCCGGGCGGGCCACCCCGCCTTCACGCGAAATGAAGTCGCTTCCCCGTTCGCCGCCTTGTCCGTGCGGCTTACCTTGGTCGTTGGGCGATCAACCAGTCCGTAACCCAGAAGGAGGAACCACCCGTGCAGAACGACAAGGCCAAGCTGCTCGAATTGACCCCGGCGGAGCAACAGGCTGCCGACCGCGACGCCGCAATCCTGGACGTCGCCCGCAAGATGAACGGCCCGAACGCCCCGAGCATCAAGGATCTGTTCCCGGGCGCGATTGCCATCAGCGACCTGGAGGCGGGGGCGTCCGGTGGCAAGATGCACCAAGTCAAGCTCGCGCTCAAGAAGGGCGACGACGTGAACGGTCGGTGCGTCATGTTCGGCAGCCCGCTTCACGCCGCCGCGTCGAACGGGCACTTGGAAGTCGTCAAGTTGCTGGTCGCATACGGGGCCGACATCCAGGCCCGCGACCCGCAGGGCAAGACCGCGGCCGAGGTCGCCAGCAAGCCGGAGATCGCCGAGTTCCTGCGGGCGAGCAAGTAGCAAAGGCACGCCGAAACAGGCGGGGTGGCCCAGACATCGCTTTGGATGTCTGGGTGACGCAGGAACAGGAGGGATTGAAAAGTGAGCGTGTCCCCATAACCTCTTGTTGTTCCACAACCCAGACGCTCAAAGCAGCGTCTGGGCCACCCAGCCGACATTCACCAATGAGCACCGACAACCGATGGATGCTTTGGGCCGATCTTCTTGGTTTCAAGAATTGGATTGACCGCAATAGCGACAGTCCCGAGGCGATTCGCCGACTCGACGATGCGCTGCGATATGCGTTTGAGTTCAAAGCTGACTTTTGTTCCAGTTTCCAGAGTGTGTTGCTTTCAGATACCATCATCATCTCAACGCCTTCAGGAACACAAGCAGAATTTGTAACGCTCGCAACAATCTCCTCTTTCCTGATGGACGCATGCCTTCAAGTCGATCTCCCTTTGCGGGGTGTTATTTCCTACGGCCAATTCATCTCTCGCAATTCTACAAACCGCGTTTCCGTTCTGGGAACAGCGGTTGTTGAGGCCGCTTCGATCGAACCACAGCTTAACTTTTATGGCGTTGTCGTTGCACCTTCCTGCATCAATCATTGGATAGCAACATCTGACGAACTCAAGACTGAATTCAAGATTGACAGCATTGACGTTGCCATGAATCATTTCCTCTCGCTAAAACATGTGCCTACGAAGCAGGGGAATGTTGAAATGTTTGTGATTCCGTGGGCATTACCAACTATTCCCCAAAGGTTTTATGACCTGGGAATGCGAATGCTGAAAAATCCGGGACCATTCACGATTGGTGACTTGATTGCATACAATAGCAAACTTAAGACCTCGCAATTCATGATAGACACTGTACACACTGAAGAACACCACCGCGATGCGTACAAAGTAAAGTGGCAAGCGATGATTCAGACTATTGATGATTTGCTCAACGAATGTGGCGGGGTGGCCTAAACATCGCTTTGGATGTCTGGGTGACGCAGGAACAGGAGGGATTGAAAAGTGAGCGTGTCCCCCATAACCTCTTGTTGTTGCACAACCCAGACGCTCAAAGCAGCGTCTGGGCCATCTAGCCGTTCGGCGACCTGAGAATCCCAAGAGGGCTTCAACCATGACGAAACTATTTCCAGCTGTGATCTTACTAGTGGCAATCCTTCTGGGAGTGGTTTCTTCCGCGCTACCCCAGCAGTTTCAGGGAGGAGTAGCGACATTTGACCCTCCTTGCATGCCGATCTTTGCGAAGGTCACGCAAGCTTCGCTCATCGACGGGCGGATCGATGTGAGTTGGTGTACATCGGGTCGGCATCAGCTCCCGGCTGGGGAGCGTGGCACAGATGGAAAAACGGTTCGCTACACCTACCTCGGCTGTTATGCTTCCTTTGATCCCAAGAATGCACGCATTGCTCAGGCCGATGGAAAACTCGTCAAGCTTGAAGACGCCTGGAAGAAACTGAGTGTCGGCACGGTGGTAGTCGTTTCGATGGACGCAAATGACGTCTCCAAAGAGTTCTTGGCACGGCTCAAAGAAGACACAATCGTCATCCAGATTGACGCGATCAGCCTGACCGAATCTGCCGGAAACGAGTGATTGGTAGTGCTGCCTCAGGCCACCGAAATGAGGCCGCAGACGCCGAACAAAACACTGAACCCGAGTTGCCGATCACGGGTTTTTGGAATTGAGGCTCGCGCGCGGCAACCGGGTTAGCTGTGGCGTTCTGCTGAATCGTGCCCCGTGGGTCGTGGACTGTAACGCGGTGTGGGACGCCAATCACCGTCAGTCAATTCACGGGGATGTGGTCGCTACCACCGTGATGAATCTTTTTAGCATCGCCCACAAGCTGGTCGGACTGCCTCTCGTGATGCTAGGCGTTTGTGATTGTCACTCGGCATTTGATGCCGTTCCTGTGGATGGGTCAGTTCTGACTGGAGCCACAACTCAACCGGGCCTCACACGGGCCATGACTTTGAATTCACCCTTCTGATTTGCTGTTCCGTGGCGTCTCGGAAGGATGTCATTGTGAGTCGCAATCTCGCAGACTCACTCACAACCTGAGTTCTGTTTAAGGACCAGGACCAATCCCACCAGAGTGGAACCACGAAAGGCACGAAATCCACGAAAACAGAAGGATCCCCCGGAAAACCAGATGAGCGCTGAGCTGTTGTCGGCGGTCATTCAGGAGGTATGTCTCGCTGAATCAGCCACATCGATTCTTGGTTTTCGTGTATTTCGTGTGTTTCGTGGTCAACATCGGAGTGCTGATCCAGAACTCAGGTTGTCAGTCACGTTCTGGCGATCACCCCGAGCGATTGGCTGGATCGCCTCTCCACGCTTCTTGATGAGCTGTGCTTGCTCCTGCGGTGACGCTTTCGGCTCGGGGCGATCGCAGACCAGGGCAGGCACTTTGTGAAGTTGGGACAATCCCGTCTGACTGACAACTGCATCCTGAAACCCAACGTACTGTGAAACAGTGCGTAGCCGTGATCGCAGACGGCTCTCCCTTGCAACGCTACGCGAATGCGAGATGATTCGCCCGCATTCATTCCGTGTAGGGCGGGCTCGTGGGGAGTCTCCTCCCATGTGTATGGATGCCGCGTGAGACCGCTGAATGAGTTTGACACAGTCTGAATCTCTCGAAATCCGACGTGTCCCGGGCAAGGGGCGCGGGGTGTTTGCTCGCGTGTTGATTCCCAAGGGAACGATCTTTGAGACGGTCCCGATGCTCGTTTGCAAACCAGACGACATCATCAGCTCTTCGCTGATGAACTACGTCTATGACTGGGGGATTGATACCGTCGGTATCGCCCTGGGATATGGGTCACTCTACAACCACAGCTTCAAGCCCAACGCCCGTTACTTTGACTTGCCTCTGCAACGGAAGGAGTTCTCCGCACTCCGCGACATTCAACCGGGGGAAGAGGTCACCATCAACTACAACGGCGATCCTAAGATCAAGAAGAGCGTCGGATTCGAAGTCAAGGAGTGAGCGGGACCAGCAGTGTGGCAACTCCCCTCATCAGGCCCCGGGCTTCCACTCGCTTTCGACTTCTGATGTACAGCGGTAGAGTGGACGCCGTCGTGCTTCCACAGTTTCGCATTGCACCAGGAGTCTCCTCATGTCCGCAGTCTCGCGTCGTGATTTTCTTCAATCCGTAGTTGCTGGTGGGACCGCTCTGGCGCTGGCTGGTCAGACCTCAGCGCTGCTGGCAGCCGATGACTGGGGCGGCTTCAAGATGGGGCTGCAGAGTTACACCCTCCGCGACTTCGACACGGCGGCGGCCCTTCAACATACCGCCGGATTCGGCCTGAAATACTGGGAGTCGTTTAGCAAACACATCCCAGTCGCGACACTGCCCGCCACGATCGCTGGCTACAAGAAGCAGTTGAGCGAGGCGGGCGTGCAGATGATTGCCTATGGCGTGGTCGGCTTTGACACCAACGAGACCAAGGCCCGCGAGATCTTTGACTTTGCCAAAGCGATGGGGCTGATGTCCATCAGTGCCGACCCGAAACAGGAGCAGGGGACGTTTGACCTCCTCGACAAGCTCGTCGCCGAATACGACATTGCCATCGGCATCCACAATCACGGCCCCTTCCACCACTACAACAAGGCCGACGATGTTCTGAAATGGGTCAAGGACCGCCACCCGAAGATCGGAGCATGCGTCGATACGGGACACTACCTCCGCAGCGACGAGAACATTGTCGAGGTCATCGAGAAGTTTGGCAGCCGCATCTTCGGCGTCCACTTCAAGGATGTCCGCACGATTAAGGACGCCACTGAGAAAGAAAAACTCCTCAAGGAACTCACTCCGGGCCGGGCGAACGAACTCAAGAAGGAAGGGAAGATCTTCACAATCCTGGGCGAAGGGGAACTCGATGTGGTGGGCTGCCTGAAGGCACTTAAGAAGTTGAACTACCAGTACGGAGTGTCGCTGGAATATGAAGAACACCCCGAGAATCCCATTTCGGATATCGAACAGTGTCTGAAAACAGTCAAGCTGGCGCTCACAAAGGTCGAGTCGTAGTTTCTCGTCGAGTGCGACCGAGAGTCAGCACATCTCGCCAGATGCCTTGAGTCGATGGCCAGGAGTTGTCTTGAGATCACACGTTCTTGATTCAACCCTCACACTTGCCGGCGAGACTCACGGCTTGACATGCCAATTGCTCCCGTGATCGACAGCTTACGGCAGCAGATTCACATTCTCTCACAGGAGGTTCCTCCATGCGTTCGCTTGCCTCGCTCTGCGCAGTTTTCCTCGTTTTGGCCCTGATGGGACTGCTCCTCACCGTGGGACACACGGAGTCGCCACCGGCGCAAACGAAGCTGCTGGTCAAGGGGGTCGTGTTCCACGATGCAAACGGGAACCTCGTGCGGGACGCGGACGAGAAGCTGCTACCGGGAGTGCGGGTCTCCAACGGCAGTCAGATCGTCTCGACGAATGACCAGGGCCAGTACACCCTCCCAGTCGATGACGACACGACGCTGTTCGTCATCAAGCCGCGCGGCTGGCGGACGCCGGTCAATGCGGACCAACTGCCACTGTTCTACTACACGCACAAGCCCAGTGGCTCGCCCGACTTGAAGTACGGAGGCGTGAAACCGACTGGCCCGCTGCCGGAGTCGGTCGACTTCCCGCTCTATCCACAAGAACAACCCAACGACTTCAAGGCCCTGCTCTTCGGCGATCCCCAGCCGCGCGACCAGAAGGAAGTCGACTGGATCACGCACGATGTCGTCGAGGGGATCATCGGCAAGACCGATGCCTCGTTCGGCGTCACCTTGGGTGACATTGCCTTCGACAATCTGGAGACCTTCGAGCAGCTCAACCGCTCGATCGCGCTGATCGGTATTCCGTGGTACAACGTGATCGGCAACCACGACATCAACTACGACGCCCGCACGCGGCGCGACGCCAACGAGACCTATGAGCGGGTCTACGGCCCTTCGTATTATTCGTTCGACCACGGGCCGGTTCACTTCCTGGTCCTGGACGATGTCGAGTGGATACTCAAAGATCCGGTGAAGGGCACCTGGGGCTATCGCGGCGGCTTCGGCCCGGAGCAGTTGGAGTTCATCAAAACTGACCTCGCCCAGATCCCCGAGGATCAGTTGGTAGTCCTCATGATGCACATCCCGCTGCTGGAGGTGAACGACCGCCACGGACTCTACCGGCTGATCGAGAAGCGGCCGTTCTCGCTCTCGATCTCAGCCCACACGCACACGATGGAACACCACTTCATCACCGACGCCGACGGCTGGCAAGGAGCCCAGCCGCACCACCACATCATCAACGTCACCGTCTGCGGCAGTTGGTGGAGCGGAGCCCCCGACGAGCGCGGCATTCCGCACGCGATGATGTCCGACGGGGCTCCCAACGGGTACTCGGTGATCTCGTTCGATGGCCAGAAATACTCGCTCAAGTTCCAACCGGCGGGACGAGACGCGAACTACCAAATGAAGATCGACCTGCCCGAGGAACTCGCCGCGTCGAAGACCGCCGAGACCGATGTGTACGCCAACGTCTTCGAAGGCTCGGTCAAATCGACCGTCGAGATGCGGGTCGACGGGACCGGCGACTGGCAGCCGATGACCCATGCCAGCGAAGTCGACCCAGTCTTCGTGCGGACATTTGCCCACGAGGAGGAGCTGCTGAAGCTCAAGCCCAACGACTGGCGGAAACTTCCCAAGCCCGGGATCTGCACACATCTCTGGAAGCTGAAGCTCCCCGCGCTGACGCCGGGGGTCCACGATGTCGAGGTGCGGACGACCGACCAGTTTGGGCAGAGTGATACCGCGCACCGAGTGGTGCGCGTGGTGGGGGACTGATGGGATACTTCGTCGCTCGTCTCAAACGTCCGTATGACTTCCGAGTTCTGATCGAAGTGTATGTCTACACTCGTCGTCAGAACTACGTCCACCCCGACTTTCCGGTGTACTACAACGGATTGCTTCAGGCACTTCAGCGTGCCTTCGGTATCCAACTGACGCAAGAGGGGATTTCATCCCGGCAGAGGAGTCTTTGGGGGTTGTTTGAGAACACGGTGCTGTCATTGCACCAGATCACCAGCCCGTGGTCGGGATATCTCGAAGCGGGCCTTTTGTTGAGTAAACTGGATGAGTCCGGAGAGCCTGGACAGGCTGCGCATCGCGCCAGCGCCGTCATCCATAAGGCAAACGCTGACAGTGAATCCGCACATCATGAAATGCTGCATGCTCTCTTCGTGGCCATCTACGGAGAGTGCCATCAGGTCGTGACCTCAGAAGAACTCATTGTGGCAGGCTTTGATGACTCCAAAGAACCAAACATTCAGGACTACTACGACGATATGTAGTTGTTCCTTGCTTGCTTCAGGCAGGTGTCCGAGGAAGGCTTACTCGTGTGTGCATCAGAAAAGTAGGCAGCAGCTCCTTCTGCTCCCTATCCCCACTGGCGACATGGCCGAAAGTGTGTACGTGACTGTGGGGAGAGGGCCGGGGTGAGGGGTTCAGAGCGAGCGATGTGGCCCCCTCACCTCAACCCTCTCCCCCGCAGTCGCGCCTCGTCCGAAATCCATGTCGCTCGCGGGGGAGAGGGGGCAGAATTCAGCCAGTTGTCGAATGCCCCCCCGGCACACAGAACAAGCATCCTCAAGCAAGCCGGTCTGAAGTAGTGTGATGGCCCATGCAATACCTCGTCGTCATCGAGCGCGGCCCGACCAGTTTCGGTGCGTACGTCCCGGACCTCCCCGGCTGTGTGGCGGTCGGCGAAACCCAGGCCGAGGTCACGACCCTGATTCATGAGGCCATCGAGTTCCATGTCGAAAGACTCCAGTCCGATGGCCAGCCGGTGCCTCCGCCGAGTTCCACGAGCGAACTCGTCGAGGTGGACGCCTAATCCTTTCCGTTGATCGAACACCCCATGAGTATTCGTAGGCCCACCACATTCGACGCTATTCCCAGGAATGGTGGGCCTGCGCCCAAAGCGAGCTTGTCCCACCTGACGGTACTTTTTCAAAAAAGAACTCATTGACATGTCGGAATCTGTCGATATAATAAAATGAGTGAGACAGAAGGAAACGAACACATGCCGTCGAAAACACTGCGACTGACTGAGCTGGAAGCCCTCGGGCAGGCGGCGGAGTGTTTGCGGACGTTGGCTCATCCGCATCGTCTGCGGATGGTACAGATGTTGCTGCAGGGGCGGTACAACGTCGGTGAGCTGGCAGAAGCGTGTGAGATTCCGAGTCCGATGGCCTCGGAGCATCTGCGACTGATGCAGCGGTGTGGTTTCCTCACCAGTGATAAGGAGGGTCGGCAAGTGTTCTACCGAGTCACGGAGCCGCATCTCGGCAGCAACATGAAGTGCATCGAAGTTCGTTTCGGCGCACCAACGTAAACTTCTTCCTTTTTTTGCTCTCACAGGTCGTTGTGTCACGACATAACAACCTGTTCTCAAGTCCAGAACCCAACCCCAGGAGTCAAGTCATGAGCGTCACCACTATCTCTCCCAAGCAATTGCACGATCTGGTTCAGGCTGGTGAGCCGGTCGAACTGATCGATGTCCGCACCCCAGTCGAGTTCCGCGAGGTGCATGTTACCTTCGCCCGGAACATCCCGCTCGATCAACTCGATCCAAAACAGCTCACAGTGGGTCAGGCTGGCTCACAAAAGCCGGTCTATGTGATCTGCAGGTCGGGCAGTCGCGGGAAGCAAGCCTGTGACAAGATCGCGGCTCACGGATTCGCGAACGTGGTCAATGTGGAAGGCGGGACGATGGCCTGGGATCAGGCGGGGCTCCCCGTCGTTCGCGGCCAGAGGACGATTTCGCTCGAACGACAGGTCCGCATCGCTGCCGGAGCCTTGGGCCTGACCGGGGCAGTCCTCGGTTACTTTGTCAGCCCGTATTGGATTGGTCTGTCGGGATTTGTCGGAGCGGGCCTGATGTTTGCAGGGATCACGGATACCTGTGCGATGGGGCTCGTTCTGGCCCGCATGCCGTGGAATCAAGTGTCTCCTGGGGCCGCGAAAGGTCCAACCTCGTCCGGGGCCGCGTGTGCCACGGACTCCTCGAAATCCTGCTGCGGGTGAGGGTCGCACCTCCCCGTAATCCCCTCTCATCGGAGATCAACCATGCTACTCAAGTACTTCTACGACCAGTCCCTGGCCCACGCGTCCTATCTGGTCGGGTGCCAGCGCAGCGGCGAGGTGATCGTGATCGACCCCAGCCGCAGCGTCGACCAGTACATTGAGGCCGCAGCGGCTGAGGGGCTGAAGATTGTCGCCTCGACGGAGACGCACATTCACGCCGACTTCGTCTCCGGATCGCGTGAGCTGGCCGATCGAGTCGGAGCGAAGCTGTACCTGTCCGATGAAGGCACCGCCGACTGGAAGTACCAGTTCGCCGACCAGCATTCCTCACAGCTCTTGAAAGACGGCGATGCGTTCTACGTCGGCCAGGTCAAGCTG
>JANOKO010001340.1:0-1081 GCA_031419335.1 Planctomycetota bacterium | reverse complement strand
CATGCTGCGTTCTCCCCTGGTTTACCGTGCCGTCAAACACAACCTCCAGTGGAAACCCGCATACCGGTACCTTCAAGCCATCCCCCAAAATAGTGTGATGAACCAAAAAATGAACACGGGTGAACCCAGCACGGCCTTGGGCCGTCACCAAAACGGAACATGCATTGATCGCTGTACAACCCTCCCCCTTGCGTCCTTGCGCGTTGGCGACTTTGCGTTAACTTCCTCCACCGTCGCGAGTTCAGTCGGATTGAGGAGTTCAACGCCAAGGCGCCAAGACGCGAGGACGCAAAGGGCGAAATCTGGCATCTCGGTTCCGTCATCGCCCCAAACATTTGCGTAGCTCGCAAGTATTTTGGGCGTAAGTAATACAGATGAAGAGGTGTGACTTTGGCCGATTCCGTGGGTGACATGCCATCTGATCTGTGTTCATCCGTGTTCATCTGCGGCTCAATCCTCTGACACAATCGCCGAGAGACGTACCTACTCGCCAGGCTCGTCTCTGACGCGGTACAATACTCATCAGGTAATCTGGGAAGATTGCACCGCCCAGGATGAAGCGGCGGCTCGCCACCAGGGTAACTTTGCTCCGACAATGGACCCTCTTCGGACGAAGAGGGTTGTACGGGATGGTGCGGACGCGCCAGCCCAGAGGCTTTCCGTTCTCTGACCGCTGCTCAACGCCCCCAACGCTTCCGGAATCTGACATGGCGACCGACTTCCGCCGCAAGGAACAGCTGTCCGAACTCACCGACCGGATCGTGGAGAGCTACCACGAGATCCCGACGATCAACCATTTGGGCCACTGTCCGCTTCCCAGTGCGGACGTGATGATCGAGATCGTCCAGGATCTCAAAGAGGTGCTGTTCCCCGGCTACCGGCGTCGGCAGAATCTGCACATGGGGAACGTGACGTATTACATCGGCGACCTGATCGATGGGCTGCATGACCGCCTGACGGAGCAGTTCGCGCGGGCCTTTCGGTATGCCCATGACGCGGCGGGGGTCTGCTGCGACAAGGACCGTACTCCCGACTTCGAGGCGATCGGCCAGCAGAATGCCATCGAGTTCCTCGAATCGCT
>JANOKO010001339.1:0-1818 GCA_031419335.1 Planctomycetota bacterium | reverse complement strand
CCCAGCCGTAAGGAACTGAACGGCTTCGAGAAGGACACCTCCGAGGACTGGGTGACCGATCCTCGCATCCCATTCGACCATCAGTTGCCGGATTACTTCTACACGAAGGATGGCAAAGCCTTCGACAAGGGGCACCTGGTGCGGCGCGATGATATCGCTTGGGGCAAGACGTTCGAGGAGATGCAGAAGGGAAACGGCGACACGTTCCACACCACCAACTGCTCGCCGCAGACCGCCAAGTTCAACCAGTCGAAGTTCAAGGACTTCAACTGGGGCGAGTTGGAAAATATGGTCGAGAAGCAGACCTCGGCGGAGAAAGTCTGCACCATCTCCGGCCCGGTACTCGACTCCGAGGACAAGTTCTTCCACGGACTGGTCAAGAGCCGGGTGGAGGTATCGATCCAGATCCCCTCACGGTTCTGGAAGATCATCATCACGAGCAAAGGCGGTAAGCCGCAGGCATTCGGCTTCGTCCTCGAACAGGACGTGTCCGAACTCGACCTGCATGAGGAACTGATTGTGCCCGACGCTTGGAAGAAGTTCATGAAGCCGCTGAAGGAGATCGAAGAGTTCTTCGACGGCTTGGCCACGCTGGGGCCGATCCTGAAGTGGGATCAGTTCAAGAAAGTCTGAACGGTTCGGGTCTTGTGCCCGACCGGATCGCGTATCATGATTTTTTTCGCTGATCTTTCGTGAGTTCCAACATGAGCCTCCTGCAAAAATGGACCGCCGCACACTCCCAGCTGCGCGAGATCATGCTGGACGTGTACGACGACAAATTACTGGCTAAGCAGATTGCCAAGGAGACGGGGCTCGACTGGGCCAGCATTAATACGGATGGGCCGATTCGATCCGTCTGGCATGCGGTGATTGACGAGGGGCGCAAGCAAGGAGCCTTGGCCAAGATGGTCGAGATCGCCTCCCAGCAATACCCCAAACATGCCGAGGCACTCCAGCAAGCCCTCAGCGGTGACAAGCCGATTGTCGAGTCGCCGTTCAACATGCGAGAGGACGTCAAGTGGCAATCGGATGAGCCGTCCGGACAGCTGGAACAGATCATCGGCAAGCAGAGTACGCTGCTGCCGATCGGGTTCCTGGAGTTGGGTCTGCTGCGGTCGAAGTCGGTCGCGCGGATCGTGACCGCCGGAGGAGAATCCGGGACTGGATTTCTGGTGGCTGGGAACCTAATCGTAACGAACAACCACGTGTTGCCGAACGAGGCGATCGCTGCTGGGGCCACGGTGGAGTTCAACTTCGAGCAGACAGTGGCTGGGCTGGACAAGCCGATTGAGCGATTCAAGTGCCGTCCCGACCTGGGCTTTGCGACCAGCCTCGTCAAGGATCACGACTGGACCGTGGTGCGAGTTGAGGGTGAAGCCAACGCGAAGTGGGGAGCGATCCCGCTGGCGAATACGAAGGTCGCCCGAGAGCAAAGCGTCGTCATCGTCCAGCACCCCGGCGGCGGGCCGAAGCAGATCGCACTGACTCACAATATGGTCACTTTCGTCGATGATAATGTGGTCCAGTACCTGACCGACACGATGCCCGGCTCGTCCGGGTCGCCAGTTTTCAACGCCGCCTGGGAAGTCGTCGCCCTCCACCACAGCGGCGGCTGGCTCCGCGAACCGAGCAGTAAGGAAAAGCTGTTCCGCAACGAGGGGATCGCCATCGGGCAAGTGCTGAGCGGGGCCAAGGAGCTGCTGGGGTGTGAGGCGGAACCGTGAGCCCTCGGGTAAGTGCGCCAGCCAAGGCTCAGACTCGGGGTTGAGCCAGACCCGTCGGGAGGGCGAAGCTCCTGCTGAGCCGCGAGCCAGGGGA
>JANOKO010001338.1:0-3305 GCA_031419335.1 Planctomycetota bacterium | reverse complement strand
ATCACATTGACCAATCGCCGTGGCATGCACGATTCCCTGCGATTCAATCACTGGTGGCCGTCCCGATGTTCGAGAACGACGCGGTCCCCAGTTGGCTAATTCTTGCCAATTCCACCGATGGTCGTGAACTGGGAACCGAAGAAGCGAACATGCTGAAATCGATCGGGGGCGTGCTGTCGGCACACGCTCAGATCGTCGAACTCTTTCGCGATCATGAGGAGATGGTACTCGCGTTCATTCGCTCGCTGGTCACCACGCTCGATGCGAAGGACGCTTACACTCGAGGTCACAGCGAGCGGGTCGCCCTGATTGCCCAGAGAATCGCACAGGAACTCCGTCTTCCTCAGAACGAGATCCAGGCCATCTTCCAAGCCGGGTTGCTGCACGATATCGGCAAAATTGGAGTCGATGACATTGTCTTGCAGAAAGTGAGTCCGCTTTGCACCGAAGAATTCCATATGGTCGCCCAACATCCTCAGATCGGATTTACCATCCTCAGTGAGCTCAAGAATCTCAGCCATTTACTGCCAGGAGTCCTGTATCATCATGAGCGATACGACGGGACGGGATATCCCAATCAACTCAGAGGTGTGGAAATTCCCATGATGGCCAGAGTCCTCGCGGTGGCCGATGCCTTCGATGCTATGGGCAGCGACCGCCCCTATCGCAAAGGCATGAGTCAGCCCGAAGTGGAACGGATATTGGCGGAAGGCGCTGGAATCCAATGGGATCCCGAAGTGGTATTCGCTTTTTTTAGTGCCCGCAATGATATCTATCGGCTCTGGTCAAGAGCCCTGGACCGGCAAGCGCAGGAACAGTCGCAGTGAGCGCAGCGCGTGGCGGCTTTCGGAGAGCGGCACTGAGATTGGTGGAATCGACGACCTGGGCCAACCACAAGTCAAAGCTCGCCGATCGGATCACAAGAGCCCAACACTCCCCGCGGCGATGGCAGTGGGCGGTTACCTTTCGGGGGCGGTGCCATTCCAGCACACTGCCGCAGGCTACACAGCTCGTAAGACCGCAGCCACACTCTGCCCCATGCGCGTCCGGTTGACGCTCATAGCCACCGGGTTGCGATCACGGAGCGGCTCGCGAACCACGTTCAGGCGGCATTGCGGGTCGGGGCGCTCGTGGTGCAGCGTCATCGGGATTTGGCGATGCTTGAGCGCCATGACGCTCCCCGCCAGCTCTACGGCACCGGATCCCGCATCGAATGCGCCAAAGTAACTCTTCATCGCTGTCACAGGGATACGACTGGCGACATCACCCAGGGCTTGATGGTACGCCAGGGCCTCCACGACATCATCACGCCGGGTACTCTTACCGTGGGCGTTGATGTGTCCAATATCTGCGGGTGAGAGGTGGGACTTTCGCAGTGCTGCCTGCATGGCGTTCACCAAGCCAACACCGTTGGGGCGACCCATCTCGGTCCGACCATCACAGCCCGCCCCGACACCCAGGACTTCGCAGTAGATCTCAGCACCACGAGCAATCGCGTGTTCGTAACGTTCCACGACGAACACACCTGACCCTTCGCCCACGATCGTTCCGTCGCGGTCGACATCAAACGGACGGCAAGCCAGTGCCGGGTCTTCCTGACGCGACAAGTCTTCGAACAGACTCATTCGAGCCAGATCGATGGGATGGATGCTTGATCCACAGGCCCCGACGACCATGACATCCGCCTGGTCACGGGAAATGACGCGCATCGCTTCTTGCAAGGCCAGCAAGGCCGATGCCTCGGCACTGGTGATCGTGTTGTTCGGGCCGCGAGCATCGTGTTCGATTGCGACATGGCAGGCGGGCATGTTGGGCAACTGCCGCAACAGCCACAGCGGGGCAATCTTCCCCATTTTGTCTTCACCCCAGCGAGTGGCCGGGTCGAGTTCATCGGCCACGAAGTCGCGGGCCGCATCGCAGAGTTCATCCGGGTTGAACGGGATATGGCCCGCCCCAAACTCGACTCCCAGGCGGTCCGGATCGACATCTCCGGCCATCAACCCGGAGTCCTTCATGGCTAGCGAAGCCGCCACGACACCCAGTTGGATATCGCGGGACATGACTTTCAGAAACTTTTTCTCGTACAGGTACTTCAGCGGATCGAAATCGTGGATTTCTGCCGCCAGTTTGGTGGGGAGCGACCCACTCGAGATCGAGCGCAATGGCCCAATGCCGGAAACCCCCTGGATCAGATTGTTCCAGAAGGCGTCCTTCCCGATGCCGATGGGGGAAACTACCCCCACCCCGGTAATCACCATCCTCGGGATGGTTGAACCAGCCGTCATAGCCTGACCCCAAACATGCACCACTTCGAACCGGCCCGACTGTCATATCGGGTGACGACTCGATCCATGGGGAGTGCCGTTGACCCAGCTGGGACGAAGCCTTGGAATCGTCAGATTCCGGACCGCGACACAACACCGGCTCCCGCCTCAAATCTGCGGTCCCCTTCCAGGGGACCGAAAGATCGAGCGAGCGGCACCTTCCATGTGGAACACACCTCCCACATTGAGTATGAGAAGTGGAGGCCCTTGCCTCATGGTGTTCGTGGGACGCAGCAGTTGTCTGACCCCTGCATACCTCGAACGTGGAAGTTCCCATCGGCTCCGCCGACAGCCTGACCAAAGGTTGGAACTTCCCACACCCGCATTACACCCTCTGGAGACCGGATGGTCAAGCAAATTCCGAATTGTGTGGTGTACGCAAGTTCACATTCTCCCGAATGAGAGGAACGACCACCCCGTTAATCATCGTCCGAACGACCGGCTCCAGAGAAGCGGAAAAAGTAGTAAATGACCGTCAATAGCGATTGCAGGGTCGCCGCAACATACGTCAGGGCGGCTGCGTTGAGTACCTTTCGCACGGCCACGGCCCCCTCGTCATTGACGATTCCCAAGTCGGCCAAGTGACGCTTGGCTCGGGAACTGGCATCAAATTCGACCGGCAGGTTGATCAGTTGAAACACGACCACCCCCGCATAAGCGATCAGGCCAAACATCAGTAACTGGGGCTGTCGCAAGATCACCCCTAGCACGACCAGCGCCATGAACGCCGTCGGCCCGTACTGAGCGGCAGGAACTGCCGCACTGCGGAGCGAAAGTGGGAAATAGCCGGTCGCGTGCTGCAGAGCATGCCCAGCCTCATGGGCGGCAATTCCCACAGCGGTCGCCGAATGGCTGTGGTACACCTCGGAACTGAGCCGCAACATGCGGGCCGAAGGGTCGTAATGGTCGGACAGTTGGCCGTGGGTCTCTTCGATCCCGACATCGTGAACCCCCGCCGACTCCAGCATGTGGGCGGCAGCC
>JANOKO010001337.1:0-1263 GCA_031419335.1 Planctomycetota bacterium | reverse complement strand
GGACTCGTGTGCCGGTGCTGCCGAAGTCGAAGGACTTCGGGAAGGCTGCTCCTGCCATCGCTCCGAAACATGACCACGAGCATGGGCATGGCCCCGGACAGCATTCGCATGAGCCAGCGGGTCATTCTTCAAGCTCGCCCGCACCGAGCCACGAACCCGCCGGTCGCGAAGTGACATTGCGAGGAGACCTCTAACATGAACGAGATCGTCTTCGCCATTTTTGCTCTGGCCTCCTGTGGAGGGGCACTCGCCGTTGTTCTGTCTCAGAACGTCGTGCGGATGGCCTTCTGGCTGATCATCTCGCTGAGTTCGGTCGCGGGTCTGTTCTTCCTGCTCAATGCCGACTTCGTAGGTGCGACTCAACTGTTGATCTATGTCGGCGGCACGGTGGTGTTGCTGATTTTCGGGGTGATGCTGACGGCGCAAGGGCCGTACGTGAATCTGAAGACCAACCCGGCGGAGGTGGTTCTCTCGCTAGCTGTGGGCGGCGCGGTCTTCGCGATGCTCGTGGCGGCGTTCTCCGGAGTGAACTGGACGGATAACTCCAAGCTTCTGACTGCCGAGTTCGGATCCGCCTCGGTGCAGACACCCGGTTACAACCAGCAGGGGGAAGGCAGCACGGTTCGCCGGATCGGCGGAGCGCTGTCGGGCCTGCGGACGGAATCGCTGCGGGATCAACGAGAGGATGTTGAGCGGCCGGGATACCTCTTGCCGTTCGAAATCATTTCGATGCATCTGCTGGTGGTGCTGGTCGGGGCGTCGTACCTCGCCCGGGCCAAACGGCGGACTGTGGTGAACGAGTTGGGGGCTGGTCATCCTGAATCCAGGTAGTCAGCCTGATTCGATTATTCACGTCGGTCATGTGAGAGGGGGAGCAATGGAACCTGTTGGACTGAACGCCTACCTCTTCGTCGGAGCGGTGCTGTTCGTGTGCGGCGTCGTCTGCATGGCGACGAAGCGGAACGCCATCGGCGTGCTGATGGGCGTCGAGCTGGTCCTCAACGGGGCCAACGTCAACTTCGTGGCCCTTTCGCGGTTCACCCCGCTGGGTCTCGATGGACAGATCTCTTCCATGTTCGTGATTGTCCTGGCCGCAGCTGAGGCCGCTGTGGCTCTGGCAATTGCCCTCAACTTCTACAACAACCACCTGTCGATCGATGTGGACCGCGCGGACGACCTGCGAGGGTAACGCTCGGTTCGTGGGATAGGCTTCCAGCCTGTCTTTCCTAAACCAGACAGGCTGGAAGCCTATCCCACACCAAC
>JANOKO010001336.1:0-1207 GCA_031419335.1 Planctomycetota bacterium | reverse complement strand
CGACGCGAAGTTGAACGAACTCGTGATGATCTCTCCGTCCGCAGAGACGACCACTCCCGTCGTGGGGCCAGTCCCCACGATCAACTCACCGACGACATCTAGCCCGCCGATCGTCTGAATCTGCACAACCGAGGGGTCTGCGATGGCGGTCGCCGCCTTGAAGGCTTCCTCCTCGAGCGCCTCGACATCCGCTGCTTGGGCTGGGAGTAATGTGGGACGACTCCCGAGCACAGCCAAACAGAGTCCCAGCCAGACCAGCAGTCGGGGCACGCCATGGCGGTGCAGTTGGCACTTGGCATTCCAGACGTTCATGAGTCAGCCCTTCAAAGATGAACTCCCCCCGCGGGAGTCATGTCCAGATTCTAGCAGTCTGTCGAGACCATCGGGATGCGACAGTGAATGATCGAGAAGAGCAGACCGGATGAATGGCAACCCTGAGTTGGCTCATCACGGGCTTGTCAGCGTTTTTCGCTGGCCCTTCAGGACTCATAGCGGACTTGGCTCCAGTCCTGCGCCAGATCGACCAGAGTCTTCAGCGTCTGCGGGTTCACGGCGGTCGCGGCAATGCCCGGAATGCGAAGCATCTCGGCTCGCTCGTCCATCCAGGTCTCACCGAAGTGAACCGGCTGGCCGTTGTGAACCCACACCGATTGGCCGCCAAGCGCCCGAGCGACATGCAGGGCCACGGGATAGTCGTAGATGTTCGGCGTGTGAATCAGCGACCCGCCGAACTCCCCACGGGCCAGGAGTGGATACACACTGCCGGGCATGTCATCAGGAGCCACTCCGCAGAGTCCGGCGGCTGTCACGGCGGCGGCGCGGTTGCGGTCAGACTGCTGGAATCCGATGAGGTAGATCTGGTTCGAATCGGGTCGACTCTTCGAACAGATCGCTGGCATGTTCCGCAGCCAAGCGACCGCCGGGATGCGGGGGTTGTCAGCCCCGGACTTAACGGTGTGGCCGTAGACCTCGGTCCAGTTCCCCAGGTCGCTCATCTCGGGAGCGTAGACTAGCGAGTAGAGGACATCGACCTTGGTCCGCAGGTGCAGCATCACGGCGTACCCGTTGCCGGTTCGCTCGCTGAAGTATTTGGTCCCATCAATCGGGTCGAGGGCGATCGTGTATTCGCTCGCCGGGTCAAAGGCCCCGATGTCGCCGTTGGCTTCCTCCGCCTCGACGCGGCAACGACGGAAAATCGGGTCGCCAT
>JANOKO010001335.1:0-1412 GCA_031419335.1 Planctomycetota bacterium | reverse complement strand
CCCGTCAAGAAACCCCAGATCAGCACTGTCCACAGGGAGATATTCAGTCGCATGAGGTTCATCCAGTCGTGTGGGGAGCGTGCTTCGGCGTGATGTCGCGGAATCAGATGGTTTCAACTTCAGTCAGCAAATTGGCACAGCGCCCTCAACAGTTGAGTCGAGTACCGTGCAACTCGCGGGACCATAGTCAAGAAAAACGCCTCGCGATGGCGAGGCGTTTCTTGACATGCAACGGCAGAGACTAGCGATCACCGCGATCACGTCCGCGATCACGGTCGCCACCGCGATCTCGTTCAGAACCTCGGTCGCTGCCGCGATCAGGAGCGGGTCCGCGATCACGATCGCTGCCCCGGTCCGGCGCTGGTCCACGATCACGGTCCCGGTCGCTGGCTGGAGCACGGTCCCGGTCATAGCCCCGGTCGCGGTCAGAACCACGATCCGGGCCACGATCCGGGCCACGATCACGGTCGCGGTCACTGGCTGGAGCACGCTCACGATCGCCGCCACGGTCTGGAGCTGGTCCACGGTCGCGATCACCGCCGCGATCAGGAGCTGGACCACGATCCCGATCCCCGCCGCCACGCGGGCCACGATCATCGCGGTCGTCACGACGCGGACGATCTTCACGGGGACGGTCTTCACGCGGCGGACGATCGCCACCGCGGTCTTCACGCGGACGGTCTTCACGCGGAGGACGCTCGCTGCGTTCGGCTCGTTCCGGACGGTCGCCACCTTCAGACGCCGGAGCTTCCGTTGGTCCTCCGTTCCGCTCGATCAGCACAGCCTTGTGCGACAGCTTGACGCGGTTCTGTTCGTCGACGGCGATGACCTTCACTTCGAGCCGGTCGCCGACCTTGCAGACATCGCTGACCGACTTCACGAACCCTTCGGCGAGTTCGCTGATGTGGCACAGCCCGTCCTTGCCCGGGGCGATTTCGACGAACGCTCCGAAGTCCTTGATCGAGCTGACGGTGCCGTTGTAAATGCGGCCCACCTTGATCTCTTCGGCGATCGCTTCGACGCGAGCGAGGGCCTCTTCGCAACCGACCTTGTTGGTTCCGGAGATTAGCACCTTGCCATCGTCGGTCACGTCGATCTGCGACTTGGTCTGCTCTTGGATCGCGCGGATATTCTTTCCGCCGGGTCCGATCAGCAGGCCGATCTTTTCGGGATCGATCCGCGTCTGGAGGATTCGCGGCGCGTAGTCGGAGATTTCCGGACGCGGACGACGAATCGCACTGAGCATCATTCGCAACAGTTCGAGACGAGCGTCCCGAGCAGCGGCCAGTGTGGCGCGGATGATCTCTTCGTTGATGCCATCGATCTTGAGATCGAGCTGAATCCCGGTAATCCCCTTCTGGGAACCCGCGATCTTAAAGTCCATGTCGCCGAAGTGATCTTCGTCGCCCATG
>JANOKO010001334.1:0-1674 GCA_031419335.1 Planctomycetota bacterium | reverse complement strand
CGCATGTCATGCACACCGCGAAGCGGCCCGAGCCGGAGATCGCCGAGAAGATCACCGTGCCCGACTACGCCCACCTGCTCCCCGAACCAATCCGCAAGTTCACCAAGCCCAGCGAAATCCACGACGCTGACCACTTGTCGTTCCTGCAAGGCGGCGGCCACGGCGGCTCGCACCCGCACCTCGTCAACGAGATGCTGAACTCGCTCGCCCACAACCGCGACCCCTGGCCGAATGCCACCCTCAGTGCCAACTGGACCTGCGTCGGCATTCTCGCCCACGAATCCGCCCTCAAAGGCGGCCAGATTGTGCATCTGCCGGAGTTCACGCTGAAGTAATCGTGTAGTGTCGTCCAAGTGGGTGCCACTGCTGGCTTGCCCAGCAGTGCCCCGCTGGATGCTCGATTCGAAGGAGAAAGTGACATGGGCCACTCCCCACCTCATCGAAAGCTGGTCCAGCATTTCGACGAACCCGGCCATGTCCATGAGCTAACGTTCTCGTGCTATCAACGACGACAGCTGCTCGTCGATGATCACATCCGAAAGTTGTTCTGCGAGGCACTCGACCGGGCGGTGGAGGGACACAACTTCCGCCTGCTGGCGTTCGTCATCATGCCAGAGCATGTCCACATCATGGTCCAGCCACGATCGGCTGAGGGGCGGATATCGGACTTGCTGTTTGCCATCAAACGCCCCGTCTCTTTTCGGATCAAGCAATATCTTCAGGAGACGAACCCGGCCCTGCTCAATTCGCTGACGATTCGGCAACGTCCAGGAGTGCAGACATTTCGGTTCTGGCAGGAAGGTCCGGGGTACGATCGGAATCTCACGGAGCCATCGTCGATTCTGGCAGCCTTAAACTACATTCACCTCAATCCCGTCCGCCGGGGGCTGTGCGAGCGGTCCATCGATTGGAAGTGGTCGAGTGCCCGGTATCATGTGCTGCCGGAGATGCCACAAGACCCGGACCTACCTCGAATGACCCCGCTCCCACCTGACCTGCTGGGATAATCGTCGAGAGAAAGCTTTGTGTATCCCATGCCACCATCCCCTCACATTCCACACCCAGCGGGCACTGCTGGGCAAGCCAGCAGTGGCACCCGGCGAACCACCACAAGATGCAGGACCAGCGAGCGGCAGACGTGAGTGTGTGCATCAGGAAAGTCGGTCACTGCCAGATTCTGCCCCCTTTCCCCCGCGAGCGACGTGGCTTTCTCCGAGTGCATGTTGCGGGGGAGAGGGGGCAGAGACAACGGCGACCTACTTTTGGGATGCACACACGCAGTCGTGAGTCGGCCAAGTCCCTCGCATGGCGATCCGCCGCCAGAGCAGTGCCTCGTCAAGGCCCCGACGAGGGGTCGGGGGCAGCCCCATCGGGAGGGCGAAGCTCCTGCTGAGCCGCGAGCCAGGGGACGCGCTGACTCGCGTGAGCGGCTCGGCAGGAGCCTCACCCTGGGCTGATGAAAATCGGATCTTGACGACAGGTTTTGTTCTTTCGGGATCTGTTTCGTGTCTGGTGGCCCGAAGGGTCACGACTCGACAGCCCAGGGCAACGCCCTGGGAACGGGCGACGCGAGAAGCGATGCAGCCCTGAAAGGGCGTCACCGGTCGCGTCTGTGACGCCCTTTTAGGGCTGAAGCGGTTCTCCCATTCCCTCCACCCAGGGCGTTGCCCTGGG
>JANOKO010001333.1:0-1652 GCA_031419335.1 Planctomycetota bacterium | reverse complement strand
TGTATGGGTGCGGTATCTGGCAGATCGGGCAAGTGTTCCACATCAACAGTAACAACGCCGATGGTGCGTGGGTGTGGGCGATTGGCATACTCCCGTTTGCGTTGCTGTTGGAGTCGGCGCTGCTGCACGCCTTTCTGGTGGCTGTGCTGGCGATCTGGGTCGGTGCGGAGATTCTGGGGTTCGCATCATCGCAGTGGTGGGGTTGGTGGAGGGTTCCATCGGGGTGTTTCACACTGCCACTCCTGGTCGCTCCCGGTATTCTCTGGACGTATCGCCGGAATGCTACGAAGACGTTGGCAATGTACTTGCCTCTGGTCGCGTGGTGGTTGATTCTGCTGCCGATTTCCTGGAGCCGGGGAGCGTTCAATCCCGTCTACTTTGTGGGAGTAATGGCAGCTCTGTTTCTAGCGGTCGCCGAGGCGCATCGCGTCGGGAATCCGATGTCGATCCCCTTCCGGTTTTATGGGGCCATCGTCACGGTGGGGCTGTTGTTTCTGTTGAGCTTTGCGGGGCTACAGCGAGAATTGCTGGGGTACTCGGGGGAGTGGAACCTGTTTTCGGGGAGCGCCCTCCTGGTCATTGGTTGGGGGCTGATCGCTGGACTGACTCGTTGGGGAGCCTCGCATGCCGAGGACTCGCCTGCCTACTTCATTCGGCTCTGCCAACGCTATTGGCTTCCGGCGGGACTGGTCGGCCTGTACGGTGGATTGAGCCTGTGGAATCTGCTGTGGGGATATCAGGGTTCTGATTATGGGATACGATCCCACCTGACGATCTGGTCGCTGCCGATTCTGATTCCGAGTCTAATTACGAACATCGCCACCGTGGCGATGGCGGTGTGGCTGATGCGGGTCGGCTTGCGTGAAGATCGGGGCAGACCCTTCTTCGGCGGTGTGATCCTGTTTCTGGGTTGGGCAATTGCACGCTATTGCGACCTGTTCGGCGGTGTCGGCGGCATGCTGGGAGCAGCCCTGATGTTCTTCCTGTGTGGGGCCGGACTGTTTGGTCTGGCCCGTTACTGGTCTCATCGCAAGGAGTCACCCGAATGAATATTTCCATCACTTCGGTCCCATCACGGAATCCCTTGAGCCAGTGGATCGACTCGATCTTCACGCGACTCGAACGCCTCCAACGCCCGGGCCTCCTCATCGCTGTGGCAGCCCAGCTCATGGTGCTGTGTGGTATGATCCTGATGCAGATGATTCCGCATATGTCGGGGACCACGGTCTGGCTCAAGGTGGTTCCTGTCGACCCGCGCGACATGTTTAAGGGCGACTATGTCATCTTGAGTTACCGAATGAGCCAATCTTCCAACGCGGCGGGTTGGGTTTCGTCGGACGATGTTTCCGCGGGAACCCCCGTGTACGTCACTCTGGTGCCCGATGACGATGGCATCCACCATCGCGCGGACCAGTACCTCAAAGACCCCCCGCCCAGCGGCCTGTACATCAAGGGCACGCGACAAGCCTGGAACCGAATCGAGTACGGGATCGAAAGCTTCTACGTCCAGGCGGGCACCGGACTCGACTACGAACTAGCCGCCCGCACGGGCACCCTCTCCGCCGAAGTCGCCATCGGCGGGGATGGACTGGCGGGGCTGAAACAAGTGAGGGTTCAGAAACCCGTGGTCTACCGGCTGAACACTCACTTGG
>JANOKO010001332.1:0-1250 GCA_031419335.1 Planctomycetota bacterium | reverse complement strand
CCAGTTCCCCCACGTCCGCTCCACCGCCGATACCGTACTGAATCAGCTTGGCACCGAGTTCCCCTTCGGTCGCCCGCCGGACCTGCATCACACGGACACGATTCGTCTGCCCGTCGATCACGAGTACCTCGGACCCTGGCTTGCCATCCAGGTCGAACAGTGTCACCCCGCGCGGGTTCTGAATCGTATCGAACCGTAGTTCCGGCCCAAGCTGGCCCAGCGAGTTCTGTAACCGGGCACAGATGAACCGTTCGTCCTTTTCGTTGGCAGTGTAGAACAGATCGTTGCGGCCATCGCCGTCAAGATCCTGGACCATCGCCAGACCGAGTTCATCGGCAGTGTTTCGCAGGAGCAAGGGAGCTGCAAGCGTGCCATCCGCCTGCTGCAGCAGTAGAAACGTGTTGCGCTTACCGAGGACGATCAGATCTTGCAGCGTGTCATGATTCACGTCGCCAATCACCAGACTCCACGGCTTGGCGTCGACATCGGCCAGACGTATCTCGGTCTTGTTCTTCCATTCGCCGGTCGCGCCTTGCCGTTGGATCACCAGCCGATCCGGCGTGCCGAAGTACGCCAGATCGGAGCGTCCATCGGCATTCAAATCCCCGGCACAAATCGCCACAACCGGACGATCTACCGGCAACTTCTTCAGGTCCAACCGCCAGTGATCGGTCACCTGATTTGCGGTGCGGTCATTCTTGTCGGCAACCTTGGCAGCCTCGGGCTTGGCCTTCTGCAGCAGCAGGTCGATACGACTATGACCGTTGTCGACAATGGCCAGATCTTGCAATGAATCGTGATTGAAATCGCCAGTGATCACCGAGTGCGCGCGGGGGTCGATCTTGGTAATCTCCACCGGGAGAAAGCCGTAATACCCTGCGAGAGGGTAGCCCTCATCGTCTTGGGCAGAGGCAGAGTTCGCTCCGATCACGCTGCTGCACAGCGCCAGTGCCAGCCAGCCCCCACGGGCCATCAGGGACGTTTTTCTCATTTCAACCTCATGGTGTCGATGTTGCTCGAAACAGGAGAGTCTGCCCCGAACGCTTGGAACGGGGACCCGTTCCGGGACGGGGGTGGAGTGTAACTCGTGATGCGCAGCGTTGCGACTGGCGATCTCTCACAACGTCCCAGCCTGCTATACGTACGCCTTACTCCACCACGACGGCACTTATTTGTACATAACGTCGAACGTCGTGGTCGAGTCGCCGCTGGCTGTCGTCCCGTAGGACGGGCACATTTGCCCGTCCCCG
>JANOKO010001331.1:0-11060 GCA_031419335.1 Planctomycetota bacterium | reverse complement strand
CGCTTCGGCCTGCTTCGCGGGACAATCGGGACTGGCCTGCCAACATCAAGGACGACAGCCTCCCCAGTTCCAACTGCACCTGCATCAGTCCCTTGTGGCTTATTTACCCGGTCACTCAGCTGAAGCGATCGGAGTGCAATTCGCGGGCTGGCCCAAAACTGCGGAAGCCCTCGATCAACCTCGTGTTCCGTTCGTCCATTGGGTGGCCGAGAAATCCGCCTTCATCGGTTGGCCCCACTGGGCCCAGTTAGGGTTCCAGGATGGGGCTACGCCGTTGGATGTACTTGACGAGGATGCCTGGAGAGGATTCTGGCGACAAACGGGTCCGACGGGGACCTTGATTCCGACGGGAGCTGACCTGCGGAATGTTGCGGACTCTGGAGCGCTCACCACACTCGAGCAGCTGGAGATCGGTCTGGCAGGACTTCAAACCGAGATCGCGGAGATGGGACCGAAGTGGTCTGAACTCCCAGAACCCCCACAATCAGTGCTGGCGAATGTGCTGGCTTTTGGGCAGCGTCCGACGCTCCCCACCAGTCTGGAATCGCCCGACCCCGGAACGTTACTGCGTTTCGACTTAAAAAAGTCGACGCTCGGTAAATATATCAACAGCGAGGCATGCCCCGACGGGTCGACCGTGATCGCCTTCGGCTCCGGATTGCGCACGATCGATCCGTTCGTGGTTCGGCAGAAACGAGTTCAGATTGTTTTTGAACAATCCGAAGGCACGCTCTTGATGCTTCAGCCGGGATACAAAACGGAACCGGGAGCTACTCGACCAGCGGCTTGGATCACGGTGGAAGATGGGCAGTTGACGCTGTTGAACGGATCGTTTCGGCTCATGAGCAGTACGACGCGGTCCTATCCCGAGCGGTTTCTCCAATTGCAGGGCGGGTTGTGCGCGCTGCGAAACTGCAGGGTCGAAGGCGTGGATGTGACCTGGCCTCTGTTGGAAACACTCCCGTCCGATGGACATGCGCCTCCCCAACTCTTGATGGATCAAAGTCTGATTGTCGGGACAAAGTCCTTAGTGCGAATCGGAGCTGCGGAGTCTGTCGTCGAAGTCCGTGGATCGGTGCTGGCGTCCACGACTGGCATCGCCGTGACACTCGATGCGGGCTCAACGGGGTCGCAGTGCCTCCTCAACCACTCGACGTTGTCTGCGGCGAAGTCGGTGTTTCAAATTCTCCCCGTGGGAGAAGGTGCCCCCGTGAGCTTGTACTCGCGAGAAACCGTCTTTCAGGGGGGAGGCGTCATGTCACTGGACACTGACGCCACTGCCATCCATTGGTGGGGTGTCGAGAATGCCTATGCCAGCGGGATGAAGTCCTTCCTCATCACACGGGCTTCATCCGGTCCCCAGGACTTCCACCGCGATTGGGTCACGGGCTGGGGCGCGGGCCATGAACTCTTGCCCGTCTTCGGTCCGAACAGCACGTTGCTTCCCAGCCCGCCATCGAATTTGGGTGATGTCGAGCCTGAATCATTTCAGCTTCACGCCGACTGTGCCGCCGCTCAGGCAGGGCCTCTGGGAGCAGGCTTGGGCGCCGCGGTCTCTCAGGTCGGCCCGCTACGGCAACCTGCGACGCCGACCACCCCAGCGAAGGGAACACCCAAGGCACCTCTGGCAACACCCCAAAAGAACAATCCCGGATTCTGAGAAGTGCGTCCATGGTCGAGAGCGTCCCGCACCATCTCACAATTGGTGATGTCGTGCGAAATCAGGCGCTGTTCAAAACCTGAATTCGGTTAAAGAGCCGCTCCCTGAGGACCGAGGGTGAACCACGAAAAGCACGAAAAATGAGGAGGGCACCTTCGGGCTCCCTCTCGGTTTTCTGTTCGCAATACGGGGCTTGAGTGCCACGGCGGCTGAGTCGGACAACTTCCGTCTTGTTTCGTGTGCTTCGTGGTCAACATCACTGGCGATGATCCAGAACTCAGACCGGATGATGATAGCTGTGGCCGGATGCCGCGATCCCTGGTTTACATTCTTAAATACCACTTCTTCCACTCCAGAACACGACAGGCTCCGTAAGTCATCACAAAGAAGGCCATAAAGGCCAGTAGTGTCCGGATCACCGATGACTCACTCGTGATCCACGGCGCAATTATCCAGCCAGCGATGTCATGCAGGATGTACGCTGCCAAGGCATTGGTTCCGAAAGTCCGCAAGACTCCCAGTTGCCAGCCACATCGATCACTGAACCCCACACACACGGCAAACACGATCAACGAGATCCCGCTAGAGAAGACACAGTACGACAACGTACCCGCCCGTTGACTCATCATCCAATAATTCCATTGCCGATGCGCGGATTCCGGTGGGGGAACAAACGGCGGCTCAGGCCAATCCATGGTCAGGCACTGCATCCGTTCCAGAGTCGGAACCACGGGGTCGATCGCCAGCTTTTCTCCCACAGGCCCGAACCACGCAGGCAGTTCCGCCCCGACAGGCTCCATGACCGGCACGTTGTACAACAGTGTGCCGAGTGACATCAGATACCCCAGGAATGCCAGTCCGGCTCCGCCGAGGAATAATCGGGGGATCTGACCTGTCGCTCCTGAACGGACGACATCACATGCCATCGTCCCCACCAGGGCTGGAATCGTCCACGTGAGAAATCCCAGCGGACCACCATCGATCCCGTTCCATCCCGTATTCACCCAGTGAAAATTGAACGCCCACGATAGCACCACATGGGACAATCCCGACCCCACAGCCCAACCGCAGCGCACTCCGGTTGACCGACCGATCACGGGGCTGATCCATAAGCTCGTCACGGCAATGTGCAAGAGTGTTTGAAACCATGTCCGCTTGGTCACCATTCCGAGCGTACTGAGCCATCCTGACTCAAGCAGACGAGTCCTGATCCCTCCCCAGTCGCTGATCGTGTACCAGATGACTGCCACCAGCGTTAACCCGACAAATCTTCGGGCGACTCGTGTCCAGCGCGTGGACCGGTCTGCCTGCGCCATTCGACCCCAGCTCAATTGTAACGCGAATCCGGCGGCGAACAGAAACTGTGGCATGATGGTGTCGGCATAACTACAGTAGTCGTGAGTGTGTTTGAGGATCCGAGGACAGAGTTTGAACCCACCCAGGAAATTGACGAGCAACATCCCCACAACCGTATACCCCCGAAACTGGTCTAGCGAGACCAGCCGCTGCGGAGTCAAGGGGATGGATTGTTGATGGTTGATAGTGAGAGTTCAGGATGAAGCGATCTTCGAAGCCAGAGGCTTGAGCAGGCCATCGCCCGGAGCGATCTCGCCACACACTCCTACGGCTTCAAGGACGACGGGAAACTCAGTGGACTGGCGGCTCACAACTCCGGCCTACTTCCCAAACACGGCCTCCGTTGCAGCTGCAAACTTAGCCGGGAGTGGCAGCGTTCCGAATGACTCGTCATCACCTACCCGAAACTGCCAGCGCCCCGAGAGGGAGACTTTTTCGTCCCCGAAATAGATCGCGGGGTTCTTAAAGGCCAGTCCTCCAGGCCCTTCAGTGTTCTCGCAGCGAACACAGAGGAGATGTAATTCGCCGGGAGTCACCAAATCTTCAGGAATCTCGACCAGTATGCCCCCATCCTCCAACGGTTTTTGGGCAAACTCAACCTCCGTGACATCCAGCTGCTCGTTCTGGAAATAGACCTCCAATTGGTTGTCCTTCGTGGAACCTAACCGCAGGTTTAGGGCTCGGTCCGTCCAGGTCTCCGGGATACGAATCATGCAGCGATACCACGCGACGCCATCGAACTCCTTGAGTTGTGGACCACCGACTTCTTCCCAACTGCCGGGAACGAGTATCGGGCTCCAGTGAGATGAGAGGTCGCCGCCTGCCGATTCGTGAAGTGTCTCCGGGACGTTTTGGGAGGACGCCCAGTACAGGGCGTTGGTCAGCAGCCGACAGAACATGGGGTTCTCGAAGTCCCCCTTGTGGCCCAGCGACGTATAGAACGATGTTCCCCCATCGGCCCGCCTGAATGTCCAGGCTGCAGGTTCGACGGGCTTACCCTCGATTTCACCTGCGAGCAGTACATTGGCTCCCTCGGACAGCGGTGATGTCGTGTAGAGCGATCCGCCCGCGACGAACGGCTCCATCGAGATACCGGTCAAAATCGGGTGGGCCGGAACAGTGGGGTCCGACTTCGGCGTCATGACGGTCTTCAGGTCGTTCGCATAGTGATTGCTGTAGTTCCCGCCGAAGACCTGCTTGTCCCATTCGGGCCAGGCAGCGCGGCCCTCCGGAGGCTCCTGACCCCGCAGACACCACGCGTGACTGGCTGTGCGGATGCCGAGAATTGGTTTCCCCGCAGCCACGAAGTCGCGGACATGCTGCAGGTCTTCGGGTTTCAGAAGTCGCCGCCGCGCACTGATCAGCGCGAGGTCGAAGTCTTTGAGTTGCTCCAGTCCCGGAATGTCGTTCGGCTCGGTTTCGGAGCCGAAGAAAAACTGCACATGGAAGTCGTGCCCGAGGTAACGAGCTGCGAACTCGGGGAGGGTCTTCAGCGTTTCGTACTCGACCTCGGAGACAATGATCGCCAATCGGGGCCGCGCGTCGGTCGCGTGCCGGAAGGTCTTCCCGCCCAGGAACTGGTCACTGGTGATCGTAGGGCAGACGAACTTCTCGACATGCTCGACGATCAAATCGGTCCCGGTAAAGTGGCTCACGAACGGCCAGCGTTGCGGATTGTACATCGTGTCGGTCATATCTCGAACGAGGGCCACCCGCTTCCCGTTGCGAGCCATCTGCCGCAGCCCGAACGGCCGCCCGAGGACACACATATTGGTATGCACCCCGGTAAGAATCACGTTCTCGATGCCGCGCGACTCGAGGATGCTCCACACCTCGTCCCCCTTGTCGGAGATGAAGTCCTTAGCGTCATCGATCTGGATGAACGCCGCCTGCTGCTTCCAGGGGAGCTTCGGATTCCGTCCCAAGTCCGCCAGTTCTAGAGCCCACTTCGCGTGCTGATCGGCTGCGTCGTCTTCTCCACCATCTGACTGATCAATGGGATAGATCGCCGCCTCTTCGGAGGGGATCTTGCTGCACCACGACTGGATGTCGACCGGGAGCTTGGCCGACTTCGGTGTCTCCATCGCTCGCTTGCGGGCGGGGTGGTCCACGTACGACGGCATGCAATCGCTTGGCGAGTGAATGATCGTCATCCCCCGCCCGCGCGCATTCGCCACCAACTCATTCAGACGTGGGCCAAACTCCGTCAGCCGCTGCACCGCGTTGTAGCAGTGATGGTAGTCCCACACGTCGCACACGATCAGTGCGGTCTTAGCTGAATCCCATTCCTCATTTCGGATCAGCGTGTGATACCGTCCAGTCTCGTGGGCGGTTTCGGTCCGGTGGCGGAGAAGGAGCTGGACTGGATCGGATGCCTGGAGAGAACTGCTGGTCAGGCCAGCCAGTGTGAGCAACACGCCCCAGAGCAAGCGATGGAACTTCAAAAACGTGTGCCGAAAACAGATCATGGAAAGACTCCTCGTGTGAACCGGAGGTCAGCAGAAGTCATTGTGGTCGGTCAGGGTCCGTATCCGCTAGTGTTCGTCTGCTTGTGCCTCACCTGACTTCCCTTTCGGTGTGTGATCGCCGATAAACGCGGGACTCCCGTTTTGGCCTCTGAGGAAGACACACCGTGCCCCCGATCCCTGCACAACCGGAAGGTATTCGATGGTCGACCGCCACCTGGGGAGTTTGCGCAGTCTTGCTGCTGGCCAGCACGCTCAACTACATGGACCGGCAAACGCTGGCCAATGTCCAGACCCGGATCGAAAAAGAATTTGGACTCAATAATGAGCAATATGGCAATCTGGAATGGGGTTTCGGATATGCCTTTGCTGCGGGGGCGATCGTGTTTGGTGTTTGCGCCGACAAAGTCAATGTGCGCTATCTCTATCCGTTGATGATTGTTCTCTGGTCGACGGCAGGAGCCGTCACGGCGTATTCTCGCACGTACGAACAATTGATGTTGTGCCGAGTGCTCCTGGGGTTCTTCGAGGCAGCACACTGGCCCTGCGCGCTGCGAACAACCCAAAGGTTACTGGCTCCGTCCGACCGCACGTTTGGGAACAGCATCCTGCAAAGCGGGACATCAATCGGAGCGATCATCGCTCCCCTGATCATCTTGGCAATGCTGACAGACCAGGCGGGCAGTTGGCGGCTGCCGTTTCTCGTGATCGGAGCCTTGGGTGTCTTGTGGGTGGGTGCCTGGTTCACGGTCTCGCACCAGGTCGACCTGACTCCGCATAATCCCCTGAAAGAAAAGACCGAGGACTCCGGTTGGTGGCACGAGGCGACGTTCGTCCGGCGTTTTTTCGTCATGCTGGCAGTGGTCATTTCGATCAACATCGCTTGGCAACTGTTCCGGGCCTGGCTGCCTAAATTCCTGGAACAGGGCCGAGGGTATACGGAGAAAGAGCGGCTGGTCTTCACCGCAGTGTTCAATGGAGCAACCGATGTTGGCTGTGTTCTGGCGGGTGTCGCGACGGCGTGGTTACAAGGTCGTGGCACCACGATCAGCCGGGCTCGCCGGATCGTCTTCACGGGATGTGCCCTGTGCTGTGCGACATCAGTGTTCATTCCCTTGTTGCCAGCGGGGCTCTTGCTCCTCGGGGTATTGCTCGTCATCGCTGCCGGGCTGCTGGGGCTCTTTCCTTGCTACTACACTTGGAGTCAAGACTTGTCCCACACTCATCAGGGGAAAGTCACCGGACTCTTGAGTGCTCTGGCGTGGGTCGCCACGTCTCCCGTGCAAAAATTTAATGGCCGAGCGATCGACTGGACGATTAACTACAACCGAGAACTCCAGGCCGCTGGTCAGACACCGTGGATCGGCCCATTTGATGCAGGGCTCGCCATCTTCGGTTGCCTCCCACTGTTGGGGGCGATTGTCCTCTGGCTCTGGTGGGAAGGGCGCGAGACCGAGCCCGTCGCCCATACCTCCCCAGAGCAAGCCTGAAAGTGGCCAGGCCTCGTCACCCACACTGTGGGCTAGGGCTTCGTTTCAGCTGCCAACAACTTCTCCACCCACGGCACTACGTCTCTAGCATAGTTCGGCTCCACCGGTTCCTGGAGATCGGGGAACATCGCGACCCGCTTTCCGGACTGATCAAACACGTACAGAACCGGCATCGACTGATGTTCGATGACCTTGAACAGGTCGTCCGTTGAAGTGCTGAGTAAGATATTGCGCACCTTGTGGGCTTTAAGCTTCTCTAACACCGGGCGGATGTCGGGTTCGACCTGTGCAGGCGAGATGGCCGGATCCCCCTCGTAGTCGAGACAGACCGACACACACACCACTGAATCCGGGTACTTCTCTTGCAACGCCACCAGCCCCGGCAGCTCCTTCAAACAGGGCGGGCAATATGTCGCCCATAAGTCAAACACGACCACCTTCCCCGGGTGAGCGGCCACGATGGCTTGTGTCTGGTCCCAGTCGAGGATGTCGATCTTCAAAGAGGAGTCCACAGTAGGGGCAGGATCCAGCACCGGCTCGGTCTGCCCTTCCGGCGGTTCTGTCACCGGGGCATCTACAGCGGGTGAGTCTGCTGGTGGGAGCACCGGTGGTGTCGGAGTGTCCGAGCAACCCGTCAATGTGAGCAACAATAATGCGAGGACAGACACACAACGCATAACACAACCTCCGTGAAGTACGGGGAATCACCCCGTCAAGAACCGCTGCGACCCGAGTGCAACAGGCATGGTCACGGATATCGCGAGAACATGCAATTGGAGGACCGTCGGCACAACGACCAAGCTGACATCAACAGTCCAGAACGCCGTATCGCTCTCCGACCTTACCTGGGCCCGTTGTCGCTCTCGATTCCCGGCACGGGGAACGCACCAGCGAATTCGGCGATCTCCGCGCGGATCTTGTCCAATTCAGCCTCATTGTCGGCCACCTTCAGGCATCGCAGAATCCACGCCCCGACCTGCTTCATCTCCGCCTGTTTCATGCCGCGCGTGGTCAATGCTGCCGTGCCGATCCGCACGCCACTGGGGTCCATGGGCTTCCGCTGATCGTACGGGATCATGTTCTTGTTGACGGTGATCCCGGCCTTGTCGAGGGCATGCTCGGCGATCTTGCCAGACAGCCCCACAGCCGTCACATCGCACAGCATCAAGTGGTTATCAGTCCCGCCAGAGACGAGGCGGATTCCGCCCGCGACCAGCGTCTCGGCCAGCGTCTTGGCGTTCGCGACGATCTGGAGAGCGTAGTCGCGGAACGAGGGTAGGAGCGCCTCGCCAAAGCAGACAGCCTTGGCAGCGATGATGTGCATCAACGGGCCGCCTTGCAGTCCGGGGAAGACGGTCTTGTCGACATCCCTGGCGAACTTCTCCTTGCACATCACGATCCCCGAGCGCGGGCCTCGCAGGGTCTTATGCGTCGTCGTCGTCACGAAGTCCGCATACGGCACCGGGCTGTTGTGAACGCCGCCAGCGACCAGTCCCGCGTAGTGGGCCATGTCGACCATGAACAGCGCCCCATGCTCGCGGGCGATCTCGGCGAACTTCGCATGATCGATCTCGCGCGGGTAGGCACTCGCCCCGGCCACGATCAGCTTCGGCTTGTTCTCTTTCGCCAAACGGGCCACTTGGTCGAAGTCGATGCGGTGATCCGACTCCCGCACGCCGTAATGCTTGAAGTTGTACAGTTTCCCCGAGAAGTTGAGGCTCATCCCGTGCGTCAGGTGGCCTCCATGTGCGAGGTCCATCGCCAGCACCGTGTCGCACGGCTGAAGGACGGACATGTACGCCGCCATGTTCGCCTGCGAACCGGCGTGCGGCTGGACGTTGGCGTGTTCGGCTCCAAAGAGCTGCTTCGCCCGGTCGCGAGCGAGGGTCTCGACCTCGTCCACGAACTCGCATCCGCCATAGTACCGCTTGCCGGGGTATCCCTCGGCGTACTTATTGGTCAGGGCGGTCCCGGCGGCCTCCAGCACGTCAGCACTGGTGTAGTTCTCCGAAGCGATCAGCTCCAGCCCCTCGCACTGACGCCGCTGTTCGCGCTGAATGCTTTGCCAGACCAGGGGATCGGACGATTGCAGACTGGAAGGGGACATCGACACGGCTTTCCAAAAAACTGCCTCCCGACCCCCCAGGCCACAATTGCCTGGGTCAATCTCCGGGAGCGAGTTTTATAGCCGGGGTGCCGGGCGACTGCCACCATCCCGAGATGCAGTCACCCACTTCAAGGAGGTGACGCCTGATGTGAGTTCGGAGTCGCTTCTCTCCGCTGGGCAGCAACACATTTTCGGACCTGCGACGGACCCGTGGGGAGCGCCCATGCCCCGTCAAGCCTTGGACCACGACCACTCAAGAATCTACTCAAGGCGAAGGAGCGGGCGAGTTCGCGTCCTGTTCCAGCACTTTCAGGATCTGTCGAATACCGGGATTCTCGGGGTCTCGTACTATGGCTTCTCTCAACTGCTGGATCGCTTTGGCATGTTGTCCAGTCGTATGCAGGAGTTGGGCCAAGTGAACTCGCAGCGTGGTCGAGTTCGGTAAGGTCTGCAGCGCTGACTCCAGACGGTGAATGGCTTCCTGGGGTCGATCCCCCTGTTCACACACGATCGCCGCAAATTCGTAACCCATTTCCAACTGGGGGTCAGCCAAGACGGCAGCGTCAAAAGACTTCAGGCCCTCGACCCGATGTCCTTGTTCGATGGCCAGATGGCCGAGTTCGATGTGGACCCGCCCCGCATACTCTGGGCGCACCAAACAGCTTTCGAGCAGTGCTTGCGCGTCATCAAACCGTGAGGTCTGCCGGGCCATCACCCCCAGGTTGAAGGTGGCCTCCATCAGTTTAGGATCGACCTCCAGAGCGGCTCGGTAATAGCGTTCCGCCTCGCCCCAGTTCCGATGATATTGGTGAATCCCCGCGATCATCAGATGACTATCGGTGTATTTGGGTCGTTGCTCCATGCAGCGGAGAAACGACTGGATCGCCGCTTCGCTGTCATTTTCACGCATGGCCAGCCGACCCAGATGAAAATGCGCACGCCAATTCTCCGGGTCCAACTCCAGGGTATGTGACCACAGGCTCCGCGCATCGAACCAGTAGCCGACCTGGATGTGTGTCATGACTGATAGAAAGGTCAATGAAACTGCACTCAAGAGCAGCTTGACAGCGATGCCTCGAGGGAGTGCTGTGAGCCAGTGGTTCAACTCCCACACGATCAGAATCGTCAGTCCCAGCGCCGGAACATAGCTGTAGCGATCCGCGTAGGCTTGGCCCCCGACCTGAATGATTCCGATCACGGGAAGCAGCGAGACCACAAACCAGATGCCCCCCGACAACAGCCAAGGTTGAGTCTTTCTTTGAGCGATGGCCCAAGCACCGATGCCCGACAGACAGACGCCCCCGACACCGATCAATCCCCAGTCATGCTGGTTGGGATCCAAAGAGTAGAACGCCGTGAGATCTACGGGGAAGAGAGTCTTTTTCAGATACCAGCCATAAGACTCGACCGCGTGCAGGACACGACTGGCGAGTGACTGAAGCTCCAGTGACACGAGCGCTGCTTGTGACTTCTGCGCTCGAATGGTGATGAGGCCGAACTCCACAGAGATAAAGAGCAGCGGGCCCTTTTCCAGAAGCTGTTGCTTCCACCACGGGGATGGCTGTGCCGTGCCCGGCAAGGCTTGAACCGCGGGAACTGCCCACCGTTTCAGTGGCCAGAGGTCAAGTCCCCAAAGCAGGATCGGCAGCGTCACCAACATGGATTTCGCCATCAGTCCCAGGACAAACAGGACGAGCAACCCGGCGTACCAAGACTTGCGTTGTGTGGAGACATACCGCTCGTAACACAGGATCGAAAGTAACATGAAAAATGTGCTGAGGACATCCTTTCGCTCAGCGATCCAGGCCACCGACTCGACACGTAGCGGATGCACGGCCCACAGTGCGGCGACAATGGCACTCTGCCAGACGGCTCCGGTGGTCCGACGAAGAAAGAGATAAATCAAGAGTACGTTCAGTGTGTGCAGCGCCAAATCCGTCCGATGGAACACGACCGGATCGACTCCCCACAATGTCACATCC
>JANOKO010001330.1:0-17033 GCA_031419335.1 Planctomycetota bacterium | reverse complement strand
ATTGGCCCCAACGGTGCGGGCAAGACAACCGCGATCCGCGTACTGGTGGGCTTGCTGCGACCGACGAGTGGGACCGCGAAGATCGCCGGAGCCGACTGCGTGGAGCAAGCTCGGGACATTAAGCGGTTGGTCGGGTACATGCCGGATAAGTTTGGCTCATACGACAACATGCGTGTGCATGAGTATCTCGACTTCTTCGGAGCAGCGTTTGGAATCTCCCGCAAGCCTCGCATCCAGCGCATTGAAGAGGTCATGGAGATCACCGGTGTCACCTATATGAAAGACAAGTATGTCGAAAGTCTGAGCCACGGAATGGCTCAGCGCGTCGGGATTGCGCGGACCTTGCTTCACGATCCGCGTGTGCTGATCCTCGATGAGCCTGCGAATGGTCTGGATCCCCAAGCCCGCATTGAAATGCGAGAGCTGCTCTTGAAGCTGGCCAGAATGGGAAAATCATTACTTGTGACCAGCCACATCCTGCCGGAGTTGGCCCGCATCTGTAATACCGTGGCGATCATGACGCACGGCAAGCTGCGTGCCTCGGGGACGGTCGAAGAGATCGGACAACAAGTCTCTCAGCGCAGAACGCTCGAAGCTCAATTGCTGAGTGCCGATTTCGTGGCCCGCGCGGCGGAGATCATCAGGGGTGCATTGGAAGCCGATGCCGAAGTCACGGAAGCCCCCCGTGAAGCTGTGGTGCGTTTTAGCACCGCACTCTCTGAATCCCAAGTGGGGCAGTTACTGACGGAACTCGTGAAGGCGGGCCTTCCCGTGACTCAGTTTCGAGAGTTGCAGACCGACCTGGAAGAGGCATTCATGTCGTTCGCCAATGGGCAGCCGAACTCGGGCCAATCCGTCACCAGCCGGGGAGGCTCTGCTCGTGCCTAATCCCATCATTCAGCGCGAACTTCTGGGCACGCTGCGTGAGCGGCGGACCGTTCTCGCGCTGGGCATGCTGTCACTCGTTTTTACTCTGCTGGTGGCTATTCGCTGGCCGACTGAGCCACGTATGGCTCTCTCCGGAAGCCGATCACAAGAGGTGTTCCGGCTGTTCATCCTGGGTTTGCTGGGGGCTCTACATTTGTTGCTGCCCGTGTTTCCCGCAACCAGTCTGGTCAAGGAGCGCAATGCGGGCACCCTGGCGTTGTTACTCAACACGCCTCTGGGACCGTGGAAGATATTCTCTGGGAAACTCATCGCGACATTCAGCTTGGCGATGCTGATGTTGATCGTCAGCCTCCCCGCTGCTGCGGCCTGTTTCGCTCTTGGCGGAGTTTCTCTGGGGAGTGGCTTGGGAGGGTGTTATGTCTTGTTGCTGCTGACGGCGCTGGAGTTGTGTGCGGTGTCGCTCTTGGTGAGCAGTGCTGCGACGACAGCCGATGCCGCGACCCGCTGGGCTTACGGAGTGGTTCTAGGTCTGGGTTTGATGACTCTGGTTCCCTACGCTCTCTTCGTTGGAAGTGGCGGCCCGACGGAAACGGTCAGCGACTGGTTGCGATGCTTGTCGCCGGTTTCGGCGATCTCGTCACTGCTGGGCGGAGCCGATGCTGCCAGCCACGGTGTCTCGTCCACCACGAATGTACCGCTCCGATTTGCCGGGCTGTCTGTGGCGGTTACGGTGTTGTGTAGTCTGTGGACGATGAGTCGTCTCAATTTCACCATGTTCGACCGAGTCCGCAGTGCGGGAACAATCGTCGAAGATCAGAGTTGGCAGGTGCGATTCTTTCGCCGTCTGATGTTCATCGTCGACCCTGGTCGACGCTCACGTGCGATGGGTCCACTGGTCAACCCGGTGATGATGAAAGAGTTTCGTTGCCGCAAGTTTGGGCGTCTGCATTGGCTGCTCCGGCTCGTTTCCATTTGTGCGGTGCTGGCCTTGGCGCTGGCGATTCTGACGACGACACGCACGATCGCTTGGGATGTCTCCACGATTGGTGGCATCCTGGTGATCTTGCAAGTGGCACTACTCGTGCTCATCACTCCCAGCCTGACGGCTGGGCTTATCAGTACGGAGCGAGAAACCGGTGGTTGGGTCTTGCTGCAGATGACCCCACTGTCGGTTTTCCGGATCCTGTGGGGAAAACTGCTGTCAGTGGTGCTGACTCTGGTCCTGGTGCTATGTGCCACACTGCCAGGCTATCTCGTGATGGTTCGTATTGACCCGGGTCTCCGGCCCCAAATTGAGCGTGTGGTCATTTGCCTGCTCGTCACTGCGGGGTTTGCCACCGTGAGCAGTGCGGCGGTGGGTAGTTTGTTCCGACACACGGCCTCCGCGACCGCAGCGGCCTATTCGATGCTGATCGCTGTCTGCACATTGCCACTTCTGGTGTGGGTGGGGCGTGGCGCTCCTTTCGGGCACGACACAGTGGAGATGGCGTTGACGATCAATCCGATTGCCGCTGCCTTGTCTGTGATTCGATTCCCAGGATTTCGTGAGTACGACTTACTCCCGGCTCACTGGTGGGTGATGGGGTTGGCGTCGCTGGCCAGCTTGGTATTGCTCTTCGTTCAAACGGTTCGTCTCTCTCGTCCGCAGTAGGTCGTTATGCGAGTTGCCATTCTCATTGGCTTGTGCATGCTCGGAGTCCCCTGGGAGGGGGCCGGGGCGGGCGATCGTGCGCCGATTCAGCCCAGCTTCCTGATCGACCTGGAGCCGGAAGAGCAGGCACTGCCACCAGTCTGGTTTCTGAATCCACAATTGCTCCCCCTCTGGAAGCAAGCGATCACGCACCCGGAATCGGAGATGCAGAGGCAGGCCGCCGAAGCGATCGCCAGAGCCCACGAATACGGGCACTACGGACTGAAGGTATTCCAGCCGGAATTGCTCGCCCTATTGCAAGACAAGGGGCTGCACCCCGCCACGCGCTTCGCCGCCGCGCACGCGCTGATCGTGTTGGATTGCCGCGACTCGGCCTCTGCATTGTTCGAGGCTGCCCAGGCCGAGGGGCAGGATCTCCGCCATTTTGTGGAGCCGGTCTTGGCCCGCTGGGGATTTGAACCGCTGCAGCTTGTCTGGCGTGAGCGAGTCAAACAAACCGCCACGACTCGGCGTGACCTCCTGCTGGCGGTGAATGGGCTGGGGCAGCTCCGCGTCACAGCCGCTCAGCCGGATTTGCTGAAGATCGCCCTCGACCTTGCGCGTCCGCCCGATATCCGGCTGGCCGCAGCGCGTGCAGCAGGGGAGACCTCGGAAGCGGGGCTGGAGCCCACGGTAAAACAGATTCTCTCACGCGGAAGTTGCTCCCTGGTGGACCGCTTGTGTGTGGCTGCTTTACTGGTGCGGCATCGAACACCGGAAGCTGTGGAGATCAATCAAGCACTCGCCATCGACAGCGAACCCGCTGTCGCCGGGATCGCACTTCGGACGCTCTTGGCCACAGATCCTCAACTCGTATTACCAGTGGCAGAGGTGAGCCTGAAAAGTTCGGATGCGAATGTTCGCCGCGTGGCCATCGAGGCATACCTGCAACTCCCGACGGTCGAGAGGCTCGAGACACTCTCGGCGAAGTTGAATGATCCCCATCCCGAGTTGCGGGCACTTGTCCGCGAGGGTTTTTTCACCCACAGTCGAGAAAGTGCATGGGAGACCGTGATCCGCGAATCGTCCATTCGGGTGTTGAACGGAGACGATTGGCGAGGCCAGGAACAAACGACCTTGCTGCTGGCAGCTCTGGATCGCAAAGAAGTCGCCCCCCGACTTGTGGAGCTGCTGAATTCCAATCGTGATGAAGTGATGATTGCGACGGGGTGGGGCTTGAGAGTTCTCGCGGTTCCCGAGACCGCTGCCGCGTTGACAGAACAGATCCGCCGGCAGAGCAAACTCGAATCGTGGCCGTTTCCAGGTGTCGAACAGCAAGTGTCCCATCTCTGTGAAGCCTTGGGGAAATTCAAATACAAGCCTGCGGTCCCAGTCCTTCGCATCTACGTTCCAAAGACGATGCAGTATGGTCCAACTCCTCGCGCTGCGGCCGTATGGGCTCTGGGTCAGATCTTTGAGGACGCCGCCGGGGGATCACCGACAGCGAAATCGAGCAGTCCCATTTCCCAGGCCGCTGAGCTGCTCGGGCTGAAAGACCAGCCCGAGGCCGAACTCGTGGAGGCACTCGCGGAACAGATCATGGATCGCGTCCGTGATACCGATGGGATGCCCGCGGAGTGGGCCGAAGTGCGCCGCGCGGGTGCCCTTGCTCTGGGGCGCATGAAGGCTGCGTCGCAACTGGGGGGGCTGAAGGAGAAGATTGGGGATCGTGTCGACAGCGAGTCCGTTGATCTGGCCATGCGGTGGGCCGTGCTGCGAATATCCGGGGAAGATTTGCCGATTGGTCCCCCGGAATTGGTGGAGCGAGTGGGGTGGTTTATTGAGCCTGCGCCGACCAGCTTGCTCGACAAGCCAGTTGCTCCCTAGAGCGCCACGAAGTGGGGCACCTGACCGCTGCCCCGTGTTTCAGGGACGCGGCATCTTCCGTCGCTGCGAGTGCTATGTAACAGCAGCCACTCTCTCGACCGACAGCACTTGATCGAGCCGAAACGGTCCGCGCTGCACCGTCTGTCCTGCCTCCCGGTCCAGCAACAGCAGCAGAGCCCTGTGACTCGCGCGTCCCTCGGGAAACCCCTCATGTCGGGAGCCATCGCTCAGCGTCACCCGCACGCAGTAACTCTCTTCCAGCCCGCGCAGTCCCTCGACATACAACACGTGAAACCGGCTCCAGGCCCACAGCCAGAGCGAGAACTGCGGGTCGATCCGCCCCGCGATATCACCCCATTCCAACTCGGCTTTCGCCAGCGATGGCACATTGGCCACTCGGCACCACGGAATGAGGACCTCTTGAATCCACGCCCGCCGTGAGGCGGAGAGTTCGTGAAATGCAGAAAGGTCAGGAGCGGGCACAGCGTCAGATTCAGACATGATCGCGGGATTCTAGCGAATTGGTTGCATGCCGAGGGAGTGCGCCCAGGTTGCGAGGCAGTTCCATGAGTTTCTCCTGGTGTACGCAGTCATCGCCCGTGGATTCAGGAGTCCCCGCTCTTCACTTCATCACACGGTTCAGGTATTGTCGGGCGACTGGCCCGATCGACTGGCAGACCCGCTTCCGGGAGATCGGAACTCGCGCTCGGACCAAGAATCAGGCGGTACGAACCCTCCTCCAGCGACCGCCTTCCGCAGAGATTCCTACGAGGTAGCATCATGACTGAGGCAGAGATTCTATTCGACACGGAAGAGCGGATGGAAAAAGCCGCCACGGTGTTCAAGGGCCAATTGCAGGGGCTCCGTACTGGCCGAGCCACGCCGGGTCTCGTCGACTCAGTCCGTGTCCTCTACTACGGATCACCGACACCACTCAAGCAGATGGCGAATATCAGTTGTCCCGAGCCGCAACAAATTGTCATCCGGCCTTTCGATGCCAGTCAACTGGGAGAGATCGTCAAAGCGGTCCAGGCGAGTGATGCCGGAATGGCCCCGATCAACGACGGCAAGCTGATCCGCATCAACGTGCCGCCACTCTCCACGGAACGCCGCAAAGAAATGGTCCATCGCATCGGGAAATTGGCGGAAGAGTCCCGCGTCGCGATCCGCAACGTTCGCCGCGATGCCAACAAGCACGCGGATCAAGGCGAAAAAGACAAGCTGATGACTGAAGATGAATGCAAAGCTTGCAAGGAAGAAATTCAAAACCTGACGAAGAAATACGAAGGGGAAGTCAACAGTTCGGCAGAGCACAAGGAACGAGACATCATGCAGGATTAAGGGACCGAACCGGCACTGGTGCGGCACAGTCGCTGTAGGGAGGAGGGCAAATGGGACAGCTACGAAAACATCATGTGACTGCGGGTCGTATCATGAGCCTGGCGCTCCTGCTGGGGCTTGTTGGGATGGCTTCCCCCGTTCTCGCACAACTCCCAACGCCCGCTCCCGTAGTACCCTCAACTCCAGAGGAACCCGCAGCAACCCCCGCGCCGGTGCCGGGAGTGGGAGTCGGCACCGCAGGGTTCTATGCACCCGACCCACTCGGATTCACCCGAGGCAACCGCGTTCCCTTACAGGTGGGCTTCTACTTCAGTTGGCTGAAGTTCGTGCCCATTCTCCTGCTGTTTCTGGCCTGGACGCACTACTCGAATTGGGTCCACGAAGACAGCCGGGGACTGCGAGTGCGACCCGAGTATTGGAATTCGCTGCTGCTGTTGGGAGGCTTCAGTGGGTTTCTGGCGAGTGTGACGATTCCTGTATCGTTTGCGGGTCTGGGGGTCGCGTTACTGACCATCGGTGCTCCGCTGGGAATGTATGTTGCTGAAAGGAATCAAGCGGTCCCCGAGTCGGCCCGCGTGATGACACAGAAGCACCTGCAGCAATGGTCTCGACGCCAACTTGCGAAAATCGGGATCCATCTGGGCAGCCAGGAGGAAGTCGAAAAGGCATCTGGCCCACCGATTGTGTTTGTGGGGAAGTCCAAGACGGGTAAACGTGACGAAAAGACCTCGCGAGCCGTCGAACAATCGAAGGGCTATCTGGCCGCACGGGAACTCGTCTACGACAGCATCATGCGGCGTTGCACAGACATCCACCTGGAGCCCAAGGAGGACGAACTCTCCGTCCGCTTACGCATCGACGGAATCATGTACCCCACCGAGCCCTTTGACCGGGCCGTGGGCGATGCCATCATCAACATCTTCAAGGTGCTCAGCGCGATGGATATCACCGAGCGCCGCCGGGCTCAGGATGGCTCGTTTGGAGCGATCGTCGAGTCGCGAGAAATCGACTTTCGCGTTGCGACTCAAGGGACACGCTTCGGCGAAAAAATGTCTCTGCGTATCCTCGACCAGTCCAACTCGGTGAAATCACTCTCCGATCTGGGCATGCGGAAACAGATGCAGGAGTCGATTGAGAAGATCATCCGCCAGCCCCACGGACTGTTCCTCAGTTGTGGACCGACGGGAGCCGGTAAGTCTACGACGCTGTACACCGCACTGAATTCGCTGGATTCGAACGAGATGAACATCATCACGATCGAAGACCCCGTCGAATATAAGATGGAGAATGTCAACCAGATCGAGATCAACACGAAGGCGGGCCAGACGTTCGGGGGGTCGCTCCGAAGTGTCCTGCGGCAGGATCCGGATGTCGTGATGATCGGAGAAATCCGTGACGAAGAGACGGCCAAAGTTTGCTGTCAGGCAGCCAATACCGGCCACATGGTCTTCTCGACCATCCATGCCAATGACTCGATTACAGCGCTGTTTCGTCTGATCGATCTGGGGGTGGAGCCGTTCATGCTTTCCTCATCGATCTCAGCGATTCTGGCCCAGCGGCTGGGACGCAAATTGTGCCCCCACTGCCGGGAAGGCTACAAGCCGAATCCGGAGTTCTTGAAGCAAGCGGGACTCTCTTCAGAGAAAGTCAAAGAGCTGTTTCGATCACACGAAGCCCAAGGTGCCGATCGATGTACGCATTGTAGCGGCATGGGTTACATGGGCCGCATTGGTGTCTTCGAACTGCTGGTCGTGAATGAACGCATGCGCGAGATGATTCGGGAGACGGAGTCGATGGCCAACATCCGCGCTGAAGCCCGCAAGATGGGGATGCTGACGATGATGGAGGAAGGCGTACGTCTGGTCGTTCGCGGTGTGACCTCGGTGGACGAGATCGTCCGGGTGGTGAAGTAACGATGATCGACCTCGTACTCATTTTGATATTTGCAGGCGTGACCTGGGCCGTCGCTGGCGAGGGGCCGTGGGGTTCCTCGCTGGTGCTGATCAGCGTCGTGTTGTCGGGGCTGCTGGCGATGAATCTGTTCGAGCCTGCAGCGGAATTCATGCAGCGGTTCATGGGTTCCTACGAGTGGCAACAACGCTGGGACATCATCACCTTGCTGGGTCTGTTTTCGCTGGGTGTGTGGGGCCTGCGTGAGGCCACTGAACGGATCATGCCGACATCACTGGAGGTGGCCGGGCTGGTCTACGAATCTCGCTGGCTGTTCGGAGCCGCCACGGGCTATGCCATGGTCGCTATTGTTTTGACGGCACTGCACACCGCCCCACTGGGACGGGAGTTCATCGGCTTCAAGCCGGAACGGAGTAACCTGTTTGACGCCCTGGCTCCTGATCGGCAGTGGCTGGGTTTCACGCAGTACGTGAGTGAGCGAGTTCTGCGGTCCGGTGCGAACGGACCGATCTTCGACGGAGCTGTGTTCAAGACATACGAGGAATCCCCTGCTGGAGATCAGGTGTGGTCTTCATTCCCCATCCGCTACGCCCAGCGGCGTGAACTGTATGCCGGATCGAGTTCCGGTACGGCGGGACCAGCCTCAACTTCCGGACCGCCAACTTCCGCTCCGCCGCCGACAGTGGCTCCAAGCGGTGGCGGGGCCTCTGGTTTTTGATCGACAGAGTGTTGCAGGATGGGCAGAGGAGTCCCCGGCTCACTTGAACCCTGTCTCCTCTGGACCTAGGCTCCAAGTCATCACCCCTCGGCTTTATTTCAGGAGAACCCTCATGCTCGTCCACAACGTCTACTTCACCCTCGAAGATGCTTCTCTCTCTAAGATCGAAGCTCTCGTGGCCGCCTGTCAGCAATATCTGAAAGTTCATCCCGGTGTGGTGTTCTTTGCGGCAGGAACCGTAGCGAACGAATTCGCCCGCCCGGTCAATGACCGCATGTTTCATGTCGCCCTGCATGTGGTATTCCAGGACAAGGCAGCACACGACCTGTATCAAGTGGCTCCCGACCACTTGAAGTTCATCGAAGAGAACAAGCCCAACTGGCGAAACGTGCGGGTGTTTGACTCGTACGCCAGCTAGCCAACAGCGAATCCCCACGGGTATGCAATACGAAAGTCGGTCGAGTTGACCTCGGCGCGCGTCCTTAACAGCCAGCACTGGTTGTGGTCACATGCTTGGCCGCGCGTCACTCCACATCCCAAGTTCGGGTTTTTCAGCAGAACTGGTGTCTTCGTTCCATTCGGTAGTTTCGGACTATTCCATAGTGCGTTGACTGTATGCGACAGCCCATGAGGGAAATACGCTACGTGCAAAGATGCCTCTGTATTTGTGGCCTACGGTTGAGGGTTGCCCGCCTCACCTGGATTCCGAGTCACCATGCATCGCAAGTTTCACTTTTTGATGATGCTGCTGGTCGCGCAGGCGGTCTGTCTGGCCGCCGGGATGGTGGTGCATACTCGCCAGCAGATGGCACTCACACAATCAGCCCTGACGGGCGTAGAGATTGCCCAGGATTCGATCCTGATCGGGGCCAACGTCTTCGTCTGGATTTTCGGACTTCAAGCTGTCGTAGCCTGGACTCTGTTGACGCGGCTCTTCGGACGTCATCAAGTCCAAGAAAACCAGTCACGCGACGAAGTCCAATTGAGTTCGCAGCATGTCATTCGCGCTCGAGACGCCGTGATCTTTGGATTAGCCAAACTGGCGGAATCGCGAGATCCCGAAACTGGCCAGCATCTGGAACGTATTGCCGCGTATTCGACACGACTGTCATCTGCCATCCGCCGTCATCCCCTATACCGGGATCGCGTATCTGTCAGTTTTATCCAGTCGATCGGGATTAACTCCGCCTTGCATGACATAGGCAAAGTCGGGATCCCCGACCATGTGCTGCTCAAGCCTGGTCCACTGACGGCCGAGGACATTGCCATCATGCGGCTGCACCCTCGGATTGGGGCAGACTGCATCGAGCAGATTCAGCGCCGGCTGGGTGAATCCAGTTTCCTGCACCAGGCTCGTGAAATTGCGCTCTATCACCACGAGCGTTGGGACGGCACCGGATATCCCCAGGGTCTCCGGCAGGAAGAGATTCCGCTGGCGGCCCGCATTGTCATGATTGCCGATGTGTACGACGCTTTGACCAGTCGACGAGTCTACAAGGATCCGTACTCCCACGCCGTTTCCATCGAAAAGATCCGACGGGAATCTGGTCACCAGTTTGACCCCCAGTTGGTAGATATCTTTCTGTCGATCGAGTCACAGTTCGAGGAGATCGCCATCGGGCTGCGAGCTCCGAACGAGGAAGGCCCATTGACCATTCATCAACCGGATGATCGCCTGGAAGACCTGATCACGGACCAAGAGGGAGAGTTGATTGAATCCCTGACGGGCTATCACTCGACCACATCCAAGCTTCCCACCGCCACCCCCATCGCCATCAACCACGCAGGGTAAACATGATCCAGTTCAATCGAAAGTCGATTTCGGAATTCTGCCGAGAACATTTTTTCGAAGTGTTCCTGACATTGATCGTGCTGGGATGCTCCAGTCTCTTGACCTCGCTTCCCGCCGCGAAAGTGGCTGTCTTGAACCTCTACTTCCTGCCCATCGTGCTGGCCGGGTTCTTCTTGGGACGATACCGAGCGGGGGCGTTAGCACTGCTGTCGGCAATCACAGCCGGAATGCTGATCTCCGGCGACCTCAAAGGCTTCGCCGTATCCAATTCTCCGGTGATGGTCAGCTTGACGATGACGATTTGGGCTGCAGTTCTGGGACTGACCGCCATCTTGGTAGGAACCTTGAAGGACGATCTGGTCGACAAAGCCGTCGAGACCCGCGAAGCCCAGGTCGGTGTTGTGGAACTCTTGTCCCGTTACCTGCAGAGCGTGAACCCTCAATTGGAGCATCGTTCTCAGCGCGTGGCCCGGTTGTCCGAGCAGGTCGCCCAGAAACTGCGTCTGGAGCCTCGTGAGATTGATAACATCCGCGTGGCTGCCGTACTGGCCGATATGGAGAATGTCGAAATCACCGCCCGTATCGTGCGAAAGGCCGTCGGAGAACTCAAATCCGAAGGCGATCAGCAGCGAACGGTCTCGGGGCCGGAACTCGTGCGGTCACTGGGCGAGGTACTCTCGGGTGCGTTTCCGCTCGTGGCCCCTTCCATGTCGCAATTCGGCGTCTGCGAGAACGCCCCCTTTGGCAGTCGGATCATCCAAGTCGTCCGTGCGTACTGTCGCACGCATGACGAAACCGGTGATGCCCCCGAGTATGTGATTGCCGAACTCATGACCGATGTCGGAGCGACCTACCACCCGGCGGTGCTGCATGCCTTATCCGAGGTGGTAGGTGCCACCGCACCGCAGCCAGATCGCCGCAATCACTCCCGGGATGTCGTCCGAGGGTAGTGCTTGTCGAAGAATTCGAACATCGCGGCGTTGGCCTGTTCGGCATCTACCCCCTTGAACCCGTGGCCCGCACCCTCGAGTTTCAGCATCTCGACTTCGGCTCCCACTTGCTGGTAGCGGGCTTGCATCCACTCGGCTTGTTCGAAGGCGACATATTTGTCTTCGGTGCCGTGGATCAGAAGCGTGGGTGCTGCTGTGGGTGTCACCCAATTGAGAGGACTCCCGAGTTGGTGCTTGTGCAACTCCGTCGTGAGGTCGCCGCCAAACCACAGTGGCAGCACTTCGGCGGCATCCACGCTCTTCCCATAGGATTTGGTGAAGTCACTGGGTCCATAGAAGTTGACGACACAGTTGACGTGACTAGAGACCTCAGTGTGGCCACCATCCCCTTCAAACTGGGCCACTCCGGCGGTGACTCCCAGGAACTGGGCGAGATGCCCACCCGCTGAGCCGCCGACCACGCCGATGCGCTCCGGGTCGATCTGATACTTCACCGCATTCGCCCGCAGGAACCGCACCGCAGCCTTCACGTCGTGGACTGCGGCGGGGAACTGATACTGGGGGGCCAGTCGATACGAGGTGGTGGCAGCGACATAACCGCGAGCGGCCAGTTGCTGACAGAGTCCGTCATACGACTCCCGCTTCCCCGCACGAAACCCGCCGCCGTGAATGCACAAAATCGCGGGTCGCAGCTCGGTCCCCACACGTGGCATGGCAATATTCATCGCCAGATGCTGATCGTCGGGATTCGAGTATTCCACGCCGACCTCGAACGTGATCTCAGGGGCGGGGTCCGCCGCCAAGGCGGATGGAATAACTCCCGTGATGAGGGCGAAACAGACGAGACTGCCAGACAATAGCCAAGAACGCATGAGCAGTTTCCTAAAAGGGATCGGAGTGGGGACGGGTCGATGATATCGGGCCTTGGAGCAACGGCGTAGGGTGGGACCAGCTCGCTTTGGAGCGCAGGCCCACCAAGCATGATGCAAATGTCTGGAGTGGTGGGCCAGCGCCTAAGCAGCTTGTCCCACCCCTACGAACTCTCTTTGCGGAGCGTTGTGCCACATTCCACTCAGGTTGCAAACGCGCTGCTCGGCTGTCATGCTCCCCGCGTCATTTGGCCCGGTTCGCCTCTCACCATCATCGTCTCTGGAAGAGCCATGTTGTCCGCACAAGTACAGTCCGCTGTGAAACGTGACCTGTGGGCCATGGCCGAAGGAGACAACAACGACCAGCCGCTGATGATCCGCTTTCGGTCGGAGCTGCGGAAGGTCGAGGATGTCAGCGGGTATCCGGAGCTGTTGCTGGTCAATTGGAACTATGAGCCAGACCCGCACGGGCTTCCATCGGATTCGGCGGTCGAGGCGATTGATGACTTCGAGGATCTCTTACTTGCAGCTCTGGAGTACGATTTCCAGACGGTGCTCGTGTGCGTGATTACCAACGATGGTTCGCGGCAGTGGGTGTTCTATTCCAGCGACATCCATGAAGCGGAAACTCGCATCAACTCGATGCCACAGAAGCCCAAGCCGTACCCGATCGAACTGTTGACCGATGATGATGCCGAATGGGCGTACTTCAAAGATAATATCCTGGGCGAGTGCGACGACGCGGAAGAGCCGGTGTAGGGTCTAGGGTTGAGCGTTGAGGGATGAGCGTGAGGAGAACAGTCATCACTCTCCCCACCCCCATCCCGAAGGGATTCCAGCCAATAGCCGGTGGTCAGCGCAGCGCCACCACCGGAAAGGATGCTACGCAACACTCCCTATCCCGAAGGGATTGCAGCCGCCGGTCGATGCGGGTGATTTTCGGAATACTCGTGACTCTCGATAATCGCAACACTCATGATCGAATCCAGGATGTCCCATGCCTTCGACGTTCACGAGTCTGAACTACCACCTCGTCTTCAGTACAAAAGATCGAGTCCCACTCATTGCAGAGTCTTGGGAATCCCGGCTCCACGAATACCTCGGCGGAACAATCAAGGGGCTGGGCGGCGTGTCGCTGCAAGTCGGTGGTGTTGAGGATCATGTGCATCTGCTGGTGGGGCTCAAGCCGACGCACTGCTTGGCCGATGTGCTTCGGGAACTCAAACGCACCTCTTCAATCTGGGTACATAACGAAATTGGTGATAACCGATTCACATGGCAGACGGGCTATGCGGCATTTACGGTCAGTCCTTCGACCTGCAAGAGTGTGAAAGGGTATATCAAGAATCAGCGGGAGCATCACCGACAACTGGGATTTCGTGAAGAACTGGTCCTGTTGCTCAAACGGGCGGGGATCGAATTCGAGGATCGGTATCTGGATTGAAGGCGGCTGCAATCCCTTCGGGATAGAAGATTCTATCGAGCCATTGGGCCGGTGGTGGCGCTGCGCTGACCACCGGCTATTGGCTGGAATCCCTTCGGGATAAGGGCAGTTGAGCGTAAGAAGCCCTCGGCATCCGGGCGCTCAACTCTCATCCCTCAACTCTCAACCTCTTCTCAACGTATCGCCGCCACGATGGCGTTGCTCAGTTTTGTCAGAGCTGGGCCGCTCTGCTTGTCGAGCGGTAATGTCGAGAGCAGCACCGCCGCTGCGTGGCGATCAGGGTCAATCCACATTTGCGTGCCTGTCGCTCCCCAGTGTCCATAGGATCTCGGACCCAGTAGATCGCTAAACGACGTGGAGTGGGCAGGCCAGTTCATCCTCCAGCCGAATCCCCACCCGCGACAGCGCCGGTCCGCCTCGGGGATGTCCGGGAAGAACGGCAATTGGTTCGAGGTTGCGGCCTGAATCGTCGCGTGTGAGAACAGCTTCACTAAGCCGTTCGTGCCGCCATCCAGCATCACCTGGCCAAAGCGGATCATGTCGCTGGTGGTGGTCAGCATCCCACCCCACGGGGCTCCCAGCTCCAGCCAGTAGCGGCTGTTCCAGTTCCAGTCCTCGCCCCCTTGTTGCTCGTCGGGGACATCGACGATTGCCAGCCGCTCTGCATTTCCGCCCAGCAAGAACCAGTTGTCGGGGGCTCCCAATGTGGTGTCTTTCATCCGCAACGGAGTGAAGATTTCGCGTTGGAGAAATGCGGGCAGGCTGGTGCGGGTCACCGATTCCATCACTGCGGCCAGCAGCATGTACCCCATGCTCTGGTATTGCACTCCTCGGCCAGGGGGAAAATCCAGAGGTACGGCACAGGCTCCATCCACAAACTGCTGCAGCGGCGAGAGGGCCATGCGCAGCGCTCGGCTGTTCGGCAACTGGTCCGGAAGCCCCGAGGTGTGCGTCAGCAGGTGCCGGATCGTGATTCCCTGTTTCGCAGAATCGGCCAGTTGGGGCAAATAGCCCGCAATCGGATCGGACAGTGCGATTTCACCGCGTTCGACCAGCAGCATGGCCGCCATGGCGACAATCGGCTTGGTCAGGGACGCGGAGATAAAGATGGAATTCGCCCGCAGGATTGATGCCGGAGAAGACAGTACCTGCCGGCCGAACTGATACTCTCCTGCGGTTTTACCACGAACAGAGACCTGGAACGCAAGTCCGGGCAATTGGGTTTGCGTCAGCTTCTTGGCCAGAGCCAGTACGCGACTCCAACGCTCGGGATCCAACCCTGCGTCGTCCGGGGAGGTGACTGCCAGAAACTCATCAGAGGAGGATAACATGGCTCCAGTGTAACCTTTGGCCGTCAAGTGTGAGTGGCTGAGACAGACACAAGTTCAAATCATGCGGGCCGGGCGGCGTCAGCCCCCGGACTGCGATGGCAGTCCAGAATCCGAGGGCTGACGCCGCCCGGCTCGCCACTTCTGTCGGGAATGGCTGACACGCCTTACCGACCCCGTTCGTCGCTGAAATCGATCTCATGCACTGGCATCAGTCGATCCAGGTTGGTGACGGACAGCACTTCGCGCACATCGTCCGAAGGATTGTAGAGATGCACCTCGGCTCCCAATTGCCGGACCGACGCCAGCAACCCCAACAGGCCACTGGGAATCAACCTGACACCTGACAGATCGAACGCCAGCACGCGGCAATGTTCTCGGGCAATTAACGCCACGATTTCATCACGACACGCAGCCAGATTCACCGTGTCCAGCACATCCCGCCCTCCAAACCCCACCACGGTCGTGGGGCCGGTGGAGTAGACTTCCATGATCGGCGGTTCATCCGGCATCTGCGTCTCGTTCAGGGAGAGGAATTTTGGGCACAGGACATCTTTCAAAGCCAGCGGTCGGACACACGCCCCCCTAAACACGGCCTTTCTAGGCCGTCTCACTGCGAGAGCCGCCCGTGGACGGCCTAGAAAGGCCACCCTACCCGGTAAGCGTTCTGTGTCCGCTCACCGAACCCAATCTCGACTATACACCGCCAATGATCGCCCTCAAGTGGAAGCACGGACGATTCGCTCGGATTCTCTGGTATTTCGTACAAGCCATTACGAGATCCGGAACAATCGCCGAATCGCCTCCAGCAACCCATGCGGCGTCCCCTCGCGAGATTCGTCACGCAGGGCTTCCAACGGCGGATGCAGGAGTTTGTTCACGATCCGGTCGATCGTACGCTCGACAGCTTGGCGATCGGGTTCGCTCAGGTGCGGGGCCTTGCGGAACAGTTGGTCGAGTTCCTGGCGGCTGATCTCCTGCCAGTGTTCTCGTAGCTGTTTGATGATCGGACCGGTCGACTTGTGGTTCAGATCATGGACGAAGCGGGATGTCTCTTCTTCGATGATCTTGCGAGCGACATCGATCTCGTGGGCGCGGTTGTTGCGGTTTCGCTGGCAGGTCGCTTCGAGGTCGTCGATGTCGTAGAGGAACACGCTGTCATCGATCTTGCCGACCGCTGGGTCGAAGTCGCGCGGGGCCCCCAGGTCGAGGATGAACACCGGTCGCTCACCAGTGCGTTTGCGGATCGCCCGGAACCGGGGTACATCGACGATCGGTCGGTCAGCCCCCGTCGTGCTGACGATCACATCGGCCTCACACAGGCAGTCATCGAGCGTCGCCCAATCGCGGGCGATCCCGCCGAACTCGTGGGCCAGCCGCAGTGCCCGCTCGGGATTGCGGTTGCAGACGAGGATGCGTTTGACCCCCTCGGACTTCAGGTAGCGGAGAGTCTCCTCGCCCATCTCGCCCGCCCCGATGACGAGGATGGTCTTGTCACTGAAACTGTCGAAGATGCTCTTGCCGAAGTCGATGACCGCCACGCTGGCGATCGAGATGCGGCCTTCGGAGAGCCGCGTCTCGGTGCGGACGCGGCTGCTCACCTCCAAGGCCCGCTGGAACAGCGTGTTGGTCAACAGCCCGCAGGCGGTGGCCTTGGCCGCTGAGTCATAGGCGGACTTCACCTGGTTCACGATTTGGCTCTCGCCGAGGACCATGCTGTCGATGCTGCTGGCGACATCGAACAGATGCCGCACGGCGTCCTGGCCCGACTTCTCAGCCAGTTCGGAATAAAAGTCGTCGAGCGGCACGTCATGAAACTCGGAGAGGAACTGGGCGATCTGCCGCAGCTCCGGCCCGCTGCCTGGGACATCATGGGCGGTGTAGATCTCGACCCGGTTGCAGGTCGAGACGATCACGAACTCGCATTGCGGAAACCGGTCTCGCAGTTCTGAATAGGCCCGCGCCAGATGTTCCGGCGAGGAGAACGCCAGACGCTCGCGGACCGAGAGACTCGCGGTCTGGTGGGTGCAGTAGACGACTTGGAGGTTCATGTGTGAGCCTCCGGGGATGGTTGAGGGTTGAGAATGCCCCTCGGTCCCAAGCTCCGCTTGGGGCCGCATATCCCCGAAGCTCTGCTTCGCCGCGTGCCGAAAGATGTCCGATACGCTGATTGTTGTCGTCCACAGGCGTCGCCCCCCACCTGATCGACCGAGTTTTCTGGCCCGCGTACGAAGCGGAGCTTCGGGGATATGCGGTCCCAAGCGGAGCTTGGGAC